>DATHJB010000021.1 GCA_035316325.1 Acidimicrobiales bacterium | reverse complement strand
CGTCGTCGGCCCCATCGTCGAACAGCTCGGTGTGTGACGATCAGGTGATGCACCCCGACCTGGTCAGCGCCCTCACGCCGGTGCTGGCGGACCTTTCGACGTGCGCCGTCAGCTTGGACGTCCGGGACGAGGACTGGGGCTCGCCCGGCGGCCCGGCGGCGACGGTGTGGGAACCGGACGGGAGCCGCACCGGCATCTCGATGCTGTCCGGGGAGTCGGCTGTGGAGCAGATCGTGAGCCTGGCGGACCAGCTGCAGGAGGTGGCGATCGAAGCGCTCTGGACGGAGCGACTGCCGGTCACGTGGCCGCAGTGCGTCCTCCACCCGGACACCCACCCGCTGGAACCGGCGGTCGAGGCGGGCCAGGCGATCTGGCGGTGCCCCCAGAGCAGCACGGTCGTCGCCGCCATCGGGTCGCTGGGGAACGCCTGACCGGGCGGGCCACGAGCGGACCGGCCACCTGCTCCTGCAGGCGTGAGATGCCGATCCAACGGTCGCCGTAGATCAGCCGCCCGTCGCCGTCGAGCACGGGCCGAGGGGGTCGCCGTCGGGCTTCGACGCGCAGGCGATCGAGCCGGACCGAAGGTCGGCCACGCTCACGGGCAGGCGGACCCAGTCCTCGACGACGTCGTCGGCCACGACCGGGGACGGAGCGGTCGAGCTGCTCGATCCGCTGTGCCTCCCGTCGGGCGTCGTCCGAAGCGGACAGGACGAGAGCCGCCGAGTCGTGCGTGAAGTAGGAGTGGGCTTCACTCGTTCTTCGAGTATGGGCTGGGTGCCGATGGAGGCAGCGTTAAGAATCCCCGACCCGCCGTAGAGACCGCGTTAAGGCCCTCGACGGGCCTGTCCCCCGTCGTTAGACCCGGTCTCGTGGTCGGATCACGTGCCCCGAGAGGGAGCGGACAAGGAATGTCCGAGCCCGAGGACCCGTCCGAAATGGACGTGGTCATGTCGCTCGTTCGTCCCGCAATGAAACCAGGGCCGCGGCGGCGCTGATGGTGGCCGTGGTATTGGCGGCGGCGCTGGGTGGACGGACGGCGGGGACCCTCGAGCAACGGGTCGTTGCGGCGGCATTGGCCGACCAGGTGGGTACGGCGTTGGCCACTTCACACTTCGAAACCGATGGGAGAAGCAGGAGATATGGCTGACGTCGTATTCGTGCTGGTCGCAGTGGCCTTCTTCGGGCTCTGCGTGCTGTACGTCAAGGGCTGCGAGCGCATCCTCCGGGGTGCCGGCGACGCGGACGAGACCACCGAAGGGGTGACGCGATGACCGCCGACAACGTCATCGGTCTGGTCCTCGCCGTGCTGCTGGCGGCCTACCTGGTGGCGGCGCTCGTCTTCCCGGAGAAGTTCTGATGACCTCGGCCGCCTGGCTCCAGTTCGGCGTGCTCGTCGTGCTGCTGTGCCTCACGGCACCACCGCTGGGCCGCTACATGGCCGCGGTCTACGGCGACACCGGCGACGACGACGAGGAGGCCAAGAAGGCCCCCGGCGACCGCTTCTTCAGCGTGGTCGAGCGGCCCATCTACCGCCTCTGCCGGATCGACCCCGCGCGGGAGCAGCGCTGGACCGTCTACGCCTACTCGGTGCTGGCGTTCAGCGTGATCTCCCTGCTCCTGCTCTACGTGCAGCTGCGGGTGCAGAGCTCCCTGCCGTTCAACCCGACCGACATGCCGGCCGTCGGCGAGCACCTGTCGTTCAACACGGCGGTCAGCTTCGCCACCAACACGAACTGGCAGTCCTACGGCGGCGAGGCGACGATGAGCCACCTCAGCCAGATGGTCGGCCTGGGCGTGCACAACTTCGTGTCCGCCGCCGCCGGCATGGCGGTGATGGCGGCGCTGATCCGGGGCCTGGCCCGCCGGCGGGCGTCGACCCTCGGCAACTTCTGGGTCGACCTCACCCGCACCATGGTGCGGATCCTGCTGCCGGGGTGCTTCGTGTTCGCACTGGCCCTCGTCAGCCAGGGTGTGATCCAGAACTTCGACGGCTTCACCAGCGTGGCGACCGTCGAGGGTGCCAGCCAGGTGATCCCCGGCGGCCCGGTGGCCAGCCAGATCGCCATCAAGCAGCTGGGCACCAACGGCGGCGGGTTCTTCAACGTGAACTCGGCGCACCCGTTCGAGAACTCCACCCCGTTCAACAACCTCCTCGAGACCTACGCCATCGCGATCATCCCGTTCGCCCTGGCCTTCACCTACGGCTACATGGTGAAGGACAGGCGCCAGGGCCGCACGGTGTTCGCGGTCATGGCGGGGATCTGGCTGCTGATGTCGGTCGCCGCCATGGCGCTGGAGACCAACGGCAACCCCGAGATCGACCAGTTCGCCGTCGACCAGACGGCCACGGCCGACCAGGGCGGCGGGAACATGGAGGGCAAGGAGGTCCGCTTCGGGTCCGCCGCGTCCGGCTTGTGGCTGGCGACGACGACCGGGACGTCGAACGGCTCGGTCAACTCCATGCACGACAGCGCCACCCCGTTGGGCGGTGGCGTGGCGATGACCCACATGATGCTGGGCGAGGTCAGCCCCGGCGGCGTGGGCGTGGGGCTCAACGGCATCCTGATCATGGTGATCCTGGCGGTGTTCATCGCCGGCCTGATGGTCGGACGCACACCGGAGTACCTGGGCAAGAAGATCCAGGCGCCCGAGATGAAGCTGGTCGTGCTGTACGTCCTGGCGATGCCGGCGGTGCTGCTGGGCTTCGCGGCGGCGTCGGTGCTGCTCGACTCGGCCCAAACGACCAACAACCCAGGGGCCCACGGGCTGTCCGAGATCCTCTACGCACTGACCTCGGCGGCCAACAACAACGGCTCGGCGTTCGCCGGCCTGACCACCGCCACGCAGTGGTACGACACCGTGATGGGCCTGACCATGCTGGTCGGCCGGTTCTTCCTCATCATCCCGGTGCTCGCCATCGCCGGAGCGATGGCCCGCAAGCAGCCGGCCCCCGAGACGGCGGGCACCTTCCCGACCCACACCCCGCTGTTCGGCGGTCTGGTGATCGGCGTGGTCGCCATCGTCGCCGGCCTGACCTTCTTCCCTGCGCTGGCGCTCGGCCCCATCGTCGAGCAGCTGTCGATCTAGGAGCACTGACGACATGAGCACAACGACCACACCGGAGCGAGCAGAGGAGCGCGGCGGCTCGCAACGAGCCCAGAGCCGCTCCCTGTTCGACCCCACCATCGTCAGAGGCGCGCTGGTGGACAGCGTCCGCAAGCTCCACCCGCGCGTCCAGGCCCGCAACCCGGTCATGTTCGTGGTCCTCGTGGGCAGCGTCCTCACGACGATCCTGTTCTTCCGGGACGTCGGCGACTCGACCGCGCAGCAGAACGTGTTCACCGGCCTCGTGGCCCTGTTCCTCTGGTTCACGGTCCTGTTCGCCAACTTCGCCGAGGCCATGGCCGAGGGCCGCGGCAAGGCCCAGGCGGCGACGCTGCGCAAGACCCGGGCCGAGACCATGGCCAACCGTCGCGGCCGCGACGGCACGATCGAGTCGGTGCCGTCGTCGCAGCTCGACAAGGGCGACGTCGTCGTCGTGTCGGCCGGGGAGATGATCCCGTCCGACGGCGAGATCATCGAGGGCATCGCCTCGGTCGACGAGTCGGCCATCACCGGCGAGTCCGCCCCCGTCATCCGGGAGGCCGGCGGCGACCGTTCGGCGGTCACCGGCGGCACCCGGGTGCTGTCGGACCAGATCGTGGTCCGCATCACCGCCAGGGCCGGCGAGACGTTCCTCGACCGGATGATCGCCCTGGTCGAGGGCGCCGAGCGGCAGAAGACACCGAACGAGATCGCGCTCAACATCCTGTTGGCCGGCCTCACGATCATCTTCCTGCTGGCCGTCGTGACCCTGCAGCCCTTCGCCATCTACTCGGACGCCGAGCAGGAGGTGGTGGTGCTGGTGGCCCTGCTGGTCTGCCTGATCCCCACCACGATCGGCGCGCTGCTCTCGGCGATCGGCATCGCCGGCATGGACCGCCTGGTGCAGCACAACGTGCTCGCCATGTCGGGCCGGGCCGTCGAAGCCGCCGGCGACTGCTCCACGCTGCTGCTCGACAAGACCGGCACGATCACGCTCGGCAACCGCCAGGCCGCCGAGTTCCTCCCCCTGCCCGGCATCGCCGAGGACCGGTTGGCGGCCGCCGCGCAGCTGGCCAGCCTGGCCGACGAGACGCCCGAGGGCCGCTCGATCGTCGTGCTGGCCAAGCAGCGGTTCAACGTCCGCGAGCGCGACGTCGGCAACGCCACCCTCGTGCCGTTCACCGCCCAGACCCGCATGAGCGGGCTCGACCTCGACGGCCAGTCGGTGCGCAAGGGCGCCACCGACTCGCTCAAGCGCTGGGTCGTCGAGCTGGGGGGCACGGTGCCCGACGCCCTCGATCCCCTCGTCGAGGGCGTCGCCACCGGCGGCGGCACCCCCCTGGCGGTCGCCGAGGTGTCGGCGGCCGGAGCGCCACCCGAGGTGCTCGGCGTCGTCCACCTGAAGGACGTGGTCAAGGAGGGCATCCGGCAGCGCTTCGAGCAACTGCGGGCCATGGGCCTGCGCACGGTGATGATCACCGGCGACAACCCGCTGACCGCCCAGGCCATCGCCACCGAGGCCGGCGTCGACGACTTCCTCGCCGAGGCCACCCCCGAGGACAAGATGGCCCTCATCCGCAAGGAGCAGGAGGGCGGGCGGCTCGTCGCCATGACCGGTGACGGCACCAACGACGCCCCCGCCCTGGCGCAGGCCGACGTTGGTGTCGCCATGAACACCGGCACCCAGGCCGCCAAAGAGGCCGGCAACATGGTCGACCTCGACTCCAACCCGACGAAGCTCATCGAGATCGTCGAGATCGGCAAGCAGCTGCTCATCACCCGCGGCTCGCTGACCACGTTCTCGATCGCCAACGACGTCGCCAAGTACTTCGCCATCATCCCGGCGATGTTCTCCGGCTTCGCCGGCCTCGGGGCGCTCGACGACCTCAACATCATGGGCCTCGAGTCGCAGCGCTCGGCGATCCTCTCCGCGGTCGTCTTCAACGCCCTGATCATCGTGGTGCTGATCCCGCTGTCGCTGCGGGGCGTGAAGTTCCGGGCCGAGAGCGCCGCGGTGATGCTGCGCCGCAACCTGCTCATCTACGGCCTCGGCGGCATCATCGCCCCCTTCGTCGGGATCAAGGCCATCGACATCCTCATCTCTGCATTGGGAGTCTCGTGATGCGTCGTCAGCTGTTCCCCGCCCTCATGATGATGGTGATCTTCACGGTCGTCGCCGGGCTCATCTATCCCCTGGCCGTCACCGGGGTCGCCCAGGTGGCGTTCAAGGACAAGGCCGACGGCTCGCTGGTCGAGAACGCCGACGGCGAGGTCGTCGGCTCCAGCCTCATCGGCCAGACCTTCGTCGAGCCGCAGTACTTCCACCCGCGGCCCTCGGCGGCGGGCGACGGCTACGACCCCACGCTCAGCTCGGGATCGAACCTCGGCCCGACCAACGACAAGCTCCTCGTCGGCGAGGTGGACGACCCGGCCACCGACGACGTCGACGAGAGCTTCGACGGCATCGAGCAACGGGCCGCCGCCTACCGCGACGAGAACGACCTGGCCGACGACGAGGCCGTCCCCGTCGACGCGGTCACCGCCTCGTCGTCGGGCCTCGACCCGCACATCTCGATAGCCAACGCCCGCCTCCAGGCCGCCCGGGTGGCCGACGAGCGGGGCCTGGGCGTCGACGAGGTCCTCGACCTGGTGGACGACCACACCGACGGCCGGGCCCTCGGGTTCATCGGGGAGAAGGCCGTCAACGTGCTCGAGCTCAACCTCGCCCTCGACCAGGCCACCGAGAGCTGACCGCCATGCCCGGCCCACCGGAGCTGCCCCAGCCGGACTCGTGTACATCCGGGTGAGACGACCGACCGCCAGCGTCGGGGTCAACGGGTGGGAGATCGACGGCACCGACGTCACCGGGTGCCGGCCTGGCGATCGCCCGCTACATCCGGGTCCACATGGCCCACCTGCGCCGCAAGCTCGAACCCGAGCCCTCCCGGCCCCGCTACATCCTCACGGAGCCGGGCATGGGCTACCGGTTCGTCCCGTCCGAGGGCCCGCCGTCAGGGGGGTGAGCCGCCCG
>DATHJB010000020.1 GCA_035316325.1 Acidimicrobiales bacterium | reverse complement strand
GATCCGCAGGACACGCCCTTGGGCGGTCCCGGACGGCCAGGGTTATCGTGCCCCGGCATGAGCGACGGTGACGGTGCAGCGGTGGTGACCACGATGGTGGAGGACGGAGTGGCGGTCGTCCGGTTCGACGACGGCAAGGTCAACGCCCTGTCCTTCGACGCGATCGCGGGGCTGGACGCGGCCCTCGACACGGCCGCCGCCGAGGCGTCGGCGATGGTGCTGATCGGCGGGCGGAAGGCCTTCTCGGCCGGCTTCGACCTGTCGGTGATGTCCTCCGGCATGAGCTCGGCGCTGAAGCTGATGGGCGCGGGCGGCGACCTGATGATGCGGCTGTTCGTCCACCCGCAGCCGGTGGTGGCGGCGGCGACCGGCCACGCCCTGGCCGCCGGCGTGCTGCTGCTGTCCGCGTGCGACGTGCGGTTCGGCGCCGACGTGCCCGCCAAGATCGGCCTCAACGAGACCGCCATCGGCATGTCGCTGCCGCTGTTCGCGATGGAGCTGGCCCGCGACCGGCTCACCCCGCGCTCGCTGCTGCAGGGCACGCTGCTGGCGGAGCTGTACGACCCGCAGGGCGCCGTCGCGGTCGGCTGGCTCGACCGGGTCGTCCCCGCCGCCGAGCTGGAGGCCGCCGCGATCGCCGAGGCCCGGCGGCTCGGTCAGCTCCCCGCCACGGCCTACGCGACGACGAAGCAGCTGCTGCGCCAGCCCCTGGTCGACCGGGTGAAGGCCGGCACCGCCGCCGACACCGCCCGCTTCGTCCTCGACCCGCCGGCCTGATCCTGAACCTGCGTCTTTGAAGGGTTTCGACCCCATGCGGGTCGAAACCCTTCAAAGAACGTGAAGAGTCGAAGCGACGAGGCCGGACACCAGGTCCGGGTCCTCGACCGAGGGCCAGTGGCCGATGTCGGGCCAGTGGACGAGCTCGGTGTCGCGCCCCGCCTCGGCCCGCAGGTCGACGAGGTGGTCGGGCATCGCCGGCACCGCGATCGGGTCGAGGTCGCCCCAGGCCGCCACCAGCGTGCCCGGGTAGTCGACCAGGGCGGAGGTCCAGCGGGGCTGGTGGGCGCGGCGCTCCTCGACGTAGCGGATGATGCGCGGCAGCAGCCGGTCGCCGCCCTCGCGCAGGATCAGCGCCACCATCGCCTCCATCTCCTCGGGCGCCGGGCGGCCCGGCGGGAACGACGCCCGCAGCCCTTCGGCCATCCCCTCCGCCCCGAGCGACCCGGCCGTCATCTCGTCGGGCAGCGACAGCAGCAGCTGCTGGCCGTCGGTCAGCTGGGCCATGTCGATGAAGATCGACCCGTTGGTGAGCACGCACGCCATCCACTCGACCGACGCCCGGACCAGCAGCTCGGCCGCCACGGTGTCGCCCATGTCGTGGGCCAGCAACGACGCCCGGGTGACGCCCCGCGCCGCCAGCAGCTCCTCCACCAGGTCGGCCTGGGCGAACAGCGAGTAGGCCCGGTCGGGCTTGGCGGACAGGCCGTGGCCCAGGAAGTCGAGCGTGACGATCCGCCAGCGTGAGGCGAGAGCCGCCACGACGTGACGCCAGTCGAACGACGACCCCGGGAAGCCGTGCAGCATCACCAGCACCGGCGCATCCGGGGAGCCGGTGTCGACCACGAACAGGTCGTGCCCGCCCACCTGCTCGATCGCCCCCTGCGCCTGCCAGTCGGTCACGAGCGCGGGCAACGTCATGCCCCCATCTTCGCCCGCGTCAGCGCGCGGCGTAGGGCGGAGGCGGCGTGACCTGGGACTTCTGGACCTCCCCCGCCCGCAGCAGCCGCAGCCGCCGCACGACCTTCTCGGCCAGCGAGTAGAGCGAGTACACGGCCAGGTTCAGGGCCGCGGGCACGGCGACCAGCCACAGCATGTAGCCGCCGACCAGGCCGGCCGCGCTCTGGGGGACGCTCCACAGCAGCGACGCCGGGATCGGCGCCAGCACCGCGACCGCCACCAGCAGCGGGCTCGCCGTCAAGAGGCCCGCCACCAGGGTGACGATGCCCGTCGTCGCCAGGACGACCCACAGCCCGATCGCCAGGCGGGGGCCGAGCGACGAGCGCCACCGGGTGGCCAGCGTGACCGCGGCCCACATCACACGGCTGCGGATGTAGGGCACGTCGAGGTCGGTGAGCGCCTGCAGGAACACCTCGTCGGCCTGGGTGCGGGTGACGGGCGGGTCGAGCGTCGTGCCGTTGTGCACCAGGTGGTCGTGGAGCAGGGCGGCCAGCGAGTGGTTGCCGTAGCGACTCACGAACCAGCTCATGAACTGCGGGATCGACGCCAGGTCGGTCTCGGGCAGGTCGGCCGGTGTCACCCGGAAGCGCCCGGCCGGCCCGTCGTAGTCGAACCCCTCCACGAGCTCGAAGCTGCTCGGCCCCGTCTGCCGCAGGACGATCCGCGCCGGCTCCTGGCTGTCGATCCGGTGGAACGGCGTCGCCCGGCCAGGAGCGGTGGCCACCTCGGGCGCGATCGACGTGACGACGACCGTCGACCGTGGGTCGGAGCCGGCTCCCGAGCGTGCCGCGGCAGGGACGTCCATGTCGTCATTGTGGACCTTCCCGCACGCTCGGTCATCCACTTCCGGCGATTGCTCCGAAACGCCTCCCGACATCGCATCCACGCATCCGGCGTGGAGCGGAAGGGGAAGACATGGAGCCAGTCACCCGACGTTCGTTCCTCGTCACGGGCTCGGTCGGTGCAGCGGGCGCGGCAACCGCGTTCGGTACCGGCTGGGCGCTCTCCGCGGCCAACGACAACGAGGCCGCCCTGAGCCAGGACGAGATCGACGACCTGAACGGACCCCTCGTGGTCCAGCTGACGAACGCCGCCGCCGGAGAGCTCGAGGTGCTCGTCGGCGAACGCGAGGTCACGTTCACCGACAAGGCGCTGGCGGCTCGGCTGCTGCGCGCCGCCAAGAGCTGAGAGGACGGAAGAGATGTCGTCCCATCGCGAAGCCCCTTCGATCCTGAAGGACCCCCTTGCGGACAACACCGACACGTACGCCTTCGTCACCCCCAACAACACGGTGACCATCGTCACCAACTACGTCCCGGTGCAGGCACCGGCGGGTGGGCCGAACTTCTACGAGTTCGGTGACGACGTGACGTACCAGATCAACATCGACAACAACGGCGACGGCAAGGCCGACGTCACCTACCAGTTCCGCTTCGAGAACAAGATCACCAACCCGAACACGTTCCTGTACAACACCGGGCCGATCGACTCCCTCACGAGCGCCAACTGGAACCGCCGCCAGACCTACTCGGTCACGCGGATCACCCGGCAGGGCGCCTCCCTGCTGGCCAAGGGCCTGGCCTGCCCGCCCTGCAACGTCGGCCCCCGGTCGACGCCGAACTACTCGGGGCTGGCCGACGAGGCCATCTACACCATGCCCCGGGGTGAGCGGGTCTTCGCCGGCCAGCGGGCCGACGCCTTCTTCGTCGACCTGGGGTCGGTGTTCGACCTGGGGACCCTGCGTCCCTTCCAGAACCTGCACCTCATCCCGACGGCGGCCGCCGACGGCCGGGACTCCCTGGCCCGAGCCAACGTGCACACCATCGCCATCGAGATCCCCATCCCGCGGGCGACCCAGCGCGACGACGTCCCCCGCGACCCGATGAAGCAGAGCGCCACCATCGGCGTGTGGGGCGCGGCATACCGCCAGAAGGCCACCCTGCGCGACCGGAGCGGCCGGGCGAGCTTCGCCGGTCCGTGGATGCAGGTGTCGCGCCTCGGCAACCCGCTGTTCAACGAGGTCATCGTGCCGATGGCGCGCAAGGACGAGTGGAACGCGGTCCGGCCGCACCAGGACTCGTCGTTCGCCAAGTTCGTGGCCCAGCCCGAGCTGGCGAAGCTGCTGCCGGTGCTCTACCCGGGCGTGTTCCCGAACCTGAAGGCCCTGACCAAGGACCGGGCCGACCTGCTGGCCGTGCTGCTCACGGGCATCCCGGCCGGTCTGATCCCCGGGTTCCAGAACTTCACCGGGCGGACCCAGGCCGACATGCTGCGGCTGAACCTGGCGATCCCGCCGTCGGCCACGCCGAACCGGCTGGGCCTGCTGGGCGGCGACCTGGCTGGATTCCCCAACGGGCGGCGGCTCACCGACGACGTCGTGACCATCGAGCTGCGGGCGGTCGCCGGTGCGACCTACCCGTTGGTCGACCCGACGTTCACCCCGGACGACGCGGTGTCGGCCGTGGAGGACGGCACCTTCAACAACCCGGGCCGGCAGCTCCTCGACCGGTTCCCGTACATGGGGCTCCCGTACTCGGGCTACGACGTGCCATGAGCATGCACCTCCACGACCACGACCACGCGCACCCGCACGTGCTTCCGCATCCGCTGGAGCAGTGGCGGCCGCACACGCCGCCGGGAGAGACGCCGGTGCTCGACATCGGCGGCGACGTGGGTGCGCTGGTGGTGTACCTCCCGGAGCTGACCGCCAGCGGCGAGCTCGACGTCCAGCCCTCGGGCCGGCCGGAGGGTCGCTTCCACACCGGCGTCCACCACCGGCTCTTCGGGGCCAGTGGTGCGGACAAGGCGTGGGTGGCCATCTTCCCGGAGATGACGGAGGGCACCTACGAGCTCCTCGACGACGACGGCACCCGGCTCGCCGAGGTGGCCGTCGCTGGCGGCGAGGTCCAGGAGCTCGACCTCCGTTAGCCCCGATCCATCCCAGCAGCGTGCCCCCGGGGCGGACCCGTACCTCCGCCCCGGGGGCACGTCCGCGTCGAGCGCGTGGCGGCGTGGAGGGTGCCGAGGTCGACCCCCGGTCCGCTCGATGACTGGTCCAAGGGGGTTTGGAGAGTCGTTTGTGGTCGTTTGGTTGCTCTCGAGTCGCTTGTGGTCGGTCTCCGACGACGGATGACTCGACTGTTGGTCGGCGACTACAGGTGACTCGGGACGCGACCGTCGCCTCCGTGAGGTGCCAGGACCAATGACCCCCGGGCGCTCGACGGATCGCGGAATCCATACACTTGTGCAATACGTGCGTACGGGAAGTACGGTCGCGGCGGGGGAGCCCGGATCCGGGATACCGGGGATCAGGGGAGGATTCCGATGGCTCGTCGACGAGTCGTTCTGCGTGGCGTTGTCGCGGCACTTGTGAGCGTTCAGCTCTCGGGTTGCTGGCTGCAGCCCGACTACGACGGAGGGCACACACGCTGGAACCCCTCCGAGCAGAAGCTGACCGCGGCGAACGTGGCGAGCCTCACGCCCCGGTGGTCCGTGGACTTCCCGGCCCGGTTCCAGCCCGACCCGCTGATCAGCGGCGGCAAGGTCCTCGTCGGGCGCCAGGACTCGACGGCGGCCGGTGTGCTGGCCCTCGACGCCGCCACGGGAGCGACGCTGTGGGACCGCGACGCCAGCTCGCCGACCGCCACCGACACCTTCACCAACCACCCGGCCACCATCGTCGACGGTGAGGTGTGGTCGGATTGGTACGGAGCGGTGGGGAACGAGTGCGTCTTCGGCCTGACCCGCCTCGACCGGGACGGCAACGTCCTCGGGACGGACCGGTCGGGCTACACGGCGACGACGCCCGTCCAGAGCGGCGACCACATCGTGGAGGTCCACACGACCGTGTGCCCCTTCCCCGGTCTGCCGCCGGCGACGCTGTCGGTGCGCGACGCCGACACGCGGCAGGTCCTGTGGACCGCCGGGTCGCTCAACTTCGGCAACGTGACGGTGTCGCAGGGCCTGGTCATCACCGACGCCGGGGCCTTCCCGCTCGCCGGCTGCGGCGCTCCGACGTGCTCGCCGATCTGGCAGCTCGACCTGTCGAGTGGCTTCCATCCGGTCGTCGTCGGGCCGGGCGGCCAGGTCTTCGTCGTGAAGCCCGGCTTCGGCGGCCCCAACGGCGAGGTGCGGGCGTACTCACGGACGGACGGCACGCAGGCGTGGCGCCTCGCCTTCAACGCCGTGTCGGCCGAGATCGCGGTCGACGACGAGCACCTCTACGTCGCCGCCAGCAACAACGGCTTCGGGGCCGGCTACCTGCAGGTCTACGACATCGACGGCTGCGGGGCGGCCACCTGCCAGCCGCTGTGGTCGGCCCGGGCCGCCGACGGAGCCTGGGCCCCGACCGTCGCCGGCGACGTGGTGTACGTGGCGGGCAACGACAACCGCGTCCACGCCTTCCGGGCCGACGGCTGCGGGTTCTTCATCTGCGGCGAGATCGGCAGCGTCGGCGTCGACGGGTTGGGCATCGGGTCCATCGCCGTGGCCGAAGGGCGGCTGGTGGTGTCGTCGATGGTCACCTTCGACGCCCGCTTCAAGCTCACCGCCTTCGCGCCGGCCGGCATCCCCTGACGAACTCCGGGGTGGCTACAGTCGCCGGGTCGGCTGCAGCGACCGGGGAGGGGAGCCGTGAGCGACTGGGACGAACCGGACGATCCGTCGTCGAGCGTCTTCGCCCGCCGGAGCCGCCCGCGGGTCCGCCCTCGCCGGGTGCCGCCACCTCCGCCGGAGTCGACCCGCCAGGACCCCGCCCAGCCAGGTCAGGGCCAGAGCCAGGGCCAGGGCCAGGGCCAGGGCTACGGCGGCACGCAGGAGTACAGCGCCGCGCCGACCCGGCCGCAGCCGGACTACGACCACGGGGGCCAGCCCGGCTACGGCCAACCGACGCCGGGGTACGGGAACCAGCCGACCTACCCGCAGCCGGCACCTCGTGGGCCGTCGACGCGGCAGATGCCGACGCCCGGACCGCCGGAGCCCGGGTACGGGCAGCCGCCGAACCGACGGGCGGCGCCGCCGAGGCGGCAGGACGAGGACCGGCCCCGGCGGGAGTCCCGGGGCGGTGGCCTGCCCTTCGGGGCCGGCACCCTGGTGGGCGTCGTGGGGTTCGGGTGCTTCCTCGCCGCGCTGCTGGTGCTGCCGTGGTTCGAGGCGGGCGGCGAGGACGTCACGCTGTCCGACATCCGCTCGGCCTTCACGGTCCCCGAGACCCAGCCGGAGGACATCCTCCCCGACGACGGCGAGCCGGCACCCCCGGCAGCCGACGGGCAGGTCCCCTCGCCCGACGCCGTGCAGGATGCCGTCGAGGACGCCGCCCGCGACGCCGCCGCCGAGGCCGCGGCCCAGGTGATCGACACCGGCAAGGCCCGCTACCTGGAGCTCTACGTCGACCGCCTGTGGCCGATCGCCGCGGTCGGGGTGGGCCTCGCCGTGCTGTTCTCCACGATCCTGTCGCCCAAGTCGTTCGCCCTGTCGCTGCTGCTCGGCTTCCGCCGCCTCTCGGGCATGGTGGTCGTGCTGGCCGGCATCGCCCACGGCGCCGCTCTGTGGATCATGTTCACCGGCACCGGAGCGCCCGACCCGTCACCCGGGGTGTGGGTGGGCGTCGTCGGCCTGGGCGCGGTGCTGGTGGGCTGCATCCTCGGCCCGAAGCACTGACCGCTGCGGTCGCGCTCGCCGCCCGCCAAGCCCCACACCAGGGACTGCAGCCGCCGGTCCATCTCCTCAGCCGGTTCGCTCCGCATGCCCGCCCTGACGGCCACCGCCTCCCGAAGGTTCCGCGGTCGTAGCCTCCCGGTGGCATGCGGGACCGTCGGGGCTTGGGAGCCGCCTACCTCATCGGTCAGGCGCTCGCGGTGGTCGTGTGGTGGCTCGGGCTGGTGCTGTCCGACCGCGTCCGGGGCTGGTTCGAGCTCGACGACGGTCGGCATCGGGTGCTGAGCGCCTTCGTGCTGGGGGATGTCGTCGTGCTCGCGGTCGGGTCGATCGTGGCGGCGGTCGCCCTGCTCCGGAAGGCCCGCTCGGCCTCGCGGTGGGTCGCCGGGTCGCCCGCCCTGCCGGTCCGGCGGCGAACGTCGCGAAGACGGTCCTCCAGATCGTCGTGGTGTGGGGTTTCGCTCTGGGGGCGCTGCCCTGGCTGGCGGTCCAGGCAGAGGACGCCGTCGGCGTCGCCCGCTGGGACTGGCCCGGGCGCCACGTTCTCGGCGCAGTGGTCCTCGTCGCCGGAAGCTCGCTCGGTCTGGTGTCGGCGTGGGTGATGGCGACCGTCGGCCGAGGGACGCCGGTGCCGTTCGACGCGGCCCGTGAGCTGGTCGTCGTCGGTCCCTACCGCGTCGTCCGCAACCCGATGGCCGTGAGCGCGGCGGTCCAGATGGTCGGGGTCGCGATCGCCTACGGCTCGGCGGCCACGCTGGCCCTGGCCGTCGGTGGTGCCGTTCTGTGGAACGTCGCCATCCGGCCGGGCGAGGAGAGGTTCCTCGCCGAGCGATTCGGCCGGTCCTACGAGGCCTACCGGGCCGCGGTGCGCTGCTGGGTCCCCCGCCGTCACATCTGGCGGGCGCCGGGGGTCGGTGTGCCCTGACGCGGAGGATCGGGGCCCCGCCGAGGGCCCCGATCGTTCCGTGGTGTGGGGGGATCTGTGGGTCAGCGCTGGCCGGTGCCCAGGTCGACGACCACGCCGATCAGGTCGCGGGCCGCCTCCTCGACGTCGACGTCGTCGTCGCCGCCCAGGGTGTTCACCTGGAGCACGTCGCTGGTCTCGCTGCCGGTGATGTCCACGGTGGTCTTCAGCCCGTCGACCTCGACGGTGGAGCCGTCGGCCTCGACGTCGACGTTGTCACGCCGCTCCGTGCCGTCGACGGCCACGGTGTCGGTCTGAGCGTCGCCGCTGCCGTCGTCGCCGAGGGCCGACAGGTCGACGTCGGCCTGCCGGAAGTCGGTGCCGGTCATGTCCTCGACCGTCACCGTGTCCGGGCCACCGAGCGCGATGAGGTCGAGCCGCTCGACGCCGTCCATGTCCATGCGGATGTTGCCGACGTCACGGAGGAACAGCGAGCGTCCGCCGTTGGGCGACAGGCTCATGATCTCGGCGGCGTTGGCGCCGTTGAAGTCCAGCGTGTCGGTGCCGCTCCGGCCCTCGACGACGTCGCTGCCGTCGCCCGGGTCCCAGCGGAAGGTGTCGGACCCGGAGCCGAGCTCGGCGGTGTCGTCGCCCCGGTTGCCGTCGACCGTGTCGCGGCCGCTGCCGGCCTTGAACAGCTCGCCACCGGCGCCGCCGTCGAGCGTGTCGTTGCCGCTGCCGCCGT
The DNA here is from genome assembly GCA_035316325.1 of Acidimicrobiales bacterium. Lineage (NCBI taxonomy): Bacteria > Bacillati > Actinomycetota > Acidimicrobiia > Acidimicrobiales > Acidimicrobiales bacterium. The sequence goes on along the minus strand of DATHJB010000020.1, from coordinate 27,123 downwards.
AGACGGTCAGGTCCTCGGAGGAGATGGTGCCGTTGACCTCGTCGACCCGGAACCGGTCGTTCCCGCTGCGCAGGAACACCTCGATCGAGCTGAACGTCGTGAGGTCGAAGCTCTCGTCGGCCGAGCCGTCGTCGCCGAAGTCGACCTCGAGGGTGGTGGAGCCGTCGGCGGCCACCCGCAGCGCGAGCGCCTCGCCGCGGCTGCTGCCGATGACGGTGAGCGTGTCGTCGGACACCGACGCCGAGTTGCTGGATGTCGCGCCGGCAGGACCGCCGGCCATGACGCCCGCTGCGAGCGCCGCCGTCGTTGCGGCGGCGAGGCCGAGCAGGCGCGTCGAAGTACTCCGCTTGGTGTGCATGATCTCCTCGTTCTTGCCTGGGCCGACAGGGGGTCATCGGCCGTTCGAGGACCAGTACGCACCCGCGTCCCCCGCGGTTCGAACCACCCCGATGACGTTCGTCATGGGTGGTGTGTGCCGCCGGTCATCGGCGACCGGTGACATCGGCATCTACCCCATGTGGTGTCCAAGCCGCAGAGTTCTCGCAGAACAACCAAGGACCACTGCTGGCGATCACACAGGGGAACACCAATGGCAACGAGTACCGAACATGCTCTTCGATCAGGTGACAGGGAGCTCTTGAAGGTGGGTGGAGCGATGGCGGTCGTCGCGACGGTCATCGCCTTCCTCGGCAACGTGATGCACCCGAGATCGACGAGCTACTACGACGATCCTGTCGCCTGGCTCGATCACAACACCCACAGCTCCGTATGGTTCGCCTCGCACGTGCTCATCCTTCTCGGATCGATCGTTCTGATCGGCGCGTTCGTGGCGCTGACGAGGTCGTTGGTCGGCTCCCGGGGCTACGGCATCAGCCATCTGGCTCTCGCCAACGCGCTGATCGGCACGACGCTGATGCTCGTGCTGCTGGTGATCGACGGTCTCGTCGTGCCCGAGCTGTCGGACGTCTGGGTCGCCCATTCCTCGCACACCGAGGAGGCCGTCCTGTCCGGCACGATCCTCTACTACACCATCTTCAACCTGTTGTACGTGTCCATGTTGACGCTCTTCGGGCTGGCGCCGATCTTCTATGGCATCGCCACGCTCCTCAGCGGCACCTTCGCAAGGTGGTTCAGCTGGGCGGGGATCGCGTTCGGTTCCAGCGTCGTCGTCAGCGCACTGCTCAGCATGTTGGACGTCAACCGGAAGGCGTTGGACGCCACGGTCTGGCCGGTGACGTCCAGCCTGGTCGTGTTCTGGTTCCTCGGCACCGGCATCCTGCTGTGGCGCCGGGCGACGACCTCGTCCAGTCTCTAGGGGTTGCGGGGGGTCATGTTGGTGGCGACGAGGGCGGCGCGGTGGTCCCGGTAGGCGGTGGCGGAGGGGGTGGTGCCCTGGGCCTTCAGGGTGCGGTAGTCGCTGCCGAGGGCGACGACGAGGGCGAGCTTGGTGACCGTGGCGGGGAAGCCGGGGGAGTCGGCGGGGGGCGCCGGTCCGTCGACCACCCGGTTGGCGAGGCGCCCGATGCCCTCCACCTCGACCTCCACGGTGTCGCCCGGGAACATGGGCCGCGAGTGCCAGGGGGTGCCGGTGAGCACGACGTCACCCGGCCGCAGCGTGACGTGGCGGGTGATGTCGGCCAGCAGCTCGTCGATCCCCCAGGTCATCTCGTCGAGGCAGGCCTCCTGCACGACCACGCCGTTCACCCGGGTGCGCAGCCGCGCCCGCCGGACGTCGACGCCGCTGACCAGCCCCGGCCCGAGCGGGCAGAAGCCGTCCTGGCCCTTGACCCGCAGCATCGAGCCGGCGTCGGTGTCGCGGAAGTCGTGGGCGCCGACGTCGTTGGCCACGCAGAACCCGGCCAGGTGGTCCCACACGTCGGCGACGGCGACCCGTCGCATCGGCCGACCCACGACCACGGCCAGCTCGCCCTCGTAGTTCAGCAGCTCGCAGTCGGCCGGGCGCACGAGGTCGCCCCCATGGCCGTTGACGGTGGTGGGCGGCTTGAGGAAGTAGGTGGGATGCTCGCCGGTGAGGTCACGGCCCAGCTCCTCGGCCCGGGACCGGTGGTTGAGGTGGACGCACACGATGGTGGCCGGCTCGACCGGCGCCAGGTGGACCACGTCGTCGGCCGGCACCCGGCGGCCGTCGTCGAGGACCAGCCCGCCGCCGCCGGCGCCGCCGTCGGCCACGGCGTGCTGCACCCTCCCGCCGACGACGACCCGCCGCCGCTCCCGCCGCGGCCCGTCGAGCACGCTCATCGGGGCTCGAGGTCGAAGACGACGTGGACCTGCCCGGTGCCGAGGGCGTTCTCGTACTCCGACACCCGCCGCCCGGGCGCCCGGCAGCCCCGCCCACCGATGGCGCCGAGCAGGGTCAGGTAGTGACCGAAGCCGCCCTCGGGCCGGACCGCCCGGTACTCGGGCTGGAGGTCGACCACCTCGGCGTGGTCCCCGTCGGCCCAGAGGTCGAGGAGGCGGCGGTCCCACTCCCGGGCCGCGTCGGAGATCACGTGCCGGGGGTCGAGCGCCACCCGCCCTCGCTGCTGGTCGATCGGCCAGAACGTGTGGCTCATCCCGCCGCTGCCGACCACGGCCACCCGGCCACCGCCACGGTCGCTTGCGACCGCCGCGGCCAGGCACTCACCGAAGGCGAGGAAGTGGGCGGGACCGGCGGTCTGCAGGACGCCCACCGACAGCACCCGCTCCGACGTGCGGAGGTGGTGGACCAGGTTGAGCGTCGGGTAGTGGGCCGGCAGCGAGTCGGCGGTCGCGTTGACGACCGGCAGGTCCCGCTCCCGCCCGGCGGCCACCACCGCCTCGGCCAGCTCGGGCGTCCCGGGGTAGTCGTAGGCCAGGTCGTGGATGGCCCGGGGCATCTCGTCGCTGGTGTAGGTGCCGGTGAAGTGCGCCGCCCCGGCGATCACGTGCTCGCTGGTGGTCAGCCAGTGGGTGTCGACGATCAGCAGCGTGTCGACCCGGCGGCCGGCGAAGTGCTCGCGCAGGCAGCGGAAGCCCGGCTCGACCAGCGTCGTGTCACGCCCGGTCTCGCCCAGGTGCACTCGCAGGTCGTGGGGCAACATGACCAGCGGCTGGTGAGCGACCAGCGCCGCCGCCACGACCTCACCCATGACGGCCGGCGCCGGCGCCGGGGCCACGGCCAGGCCCACGCCCGAGCCCACCACCGATGCCGACGTCGGGGCGGGCGAACGAGCCGTGTCTCATGGCCACGTTCTTCACGTCGCAGAAGAAGTCGAAGCTCCAGATGCCGCCCTCACGGCCGATGCCCGACATCCTGGCGCCGCCGAACGGTGCCGCCAGGTCACGCACGAAGTAGCAGTTGACCCACACGGTGCCGGCGACGATCCGGGCGGCCGTCCGCTCGGCCCTCGCCCGGTCGCGGGTGAACAGCACGGCCGCCAGCCCGTAGCGGGTGGCGTTGGCCAGCGCCACGGCCTCGTCGTCGCCGGTGAACGTCTGCCAGGTGAGGACCGGGCCGAACACCTCGTTCTGCACGATCTCGGCGTCGGGCTCGACGTGGTCGAGGATCGTGGGCTGGTAGTAGAGGCCGCCGCTCGGGTGACGGCCACCGCCGACGAGCGCCCGAGCTCCACGATCGAGGGCCCGCTCGACGAACCCCTCCACCCGGGCGAGCTGGCGGGGGTGGATCAGCGGCCCCACCCGAACGCCGGGACGGCGGGGGTCGCCGACGGTCGCCAGGGCGGTGGCATCGCGCAGGCGGGCCCGGAAGTCGTCGGCGATCGACCGCTCGACCAGCACCCGGGTGCCGGCGAGGCACACCTGGCCGGCGTTGGTGAACTGCTGGGCGACGGTGGCCGCGGCGGCGTCGAGGTCGGCGTCGGCGAAGACGACGAACGGCGACTTCCCGCCCAGCTCGAGGCTCACCGGGGTGACCGACGCGGCGGCGTGCGCGGCCACCGACCGGCCCGTGTCGGTGGAGCCGGTGAAGCTGATGCGGTCGACGTCGTGGTGGCTCACCAGCGCCTGACCGGCCTCGTCGCCGCGGCCCTGGACGACGTTGAGCACGCCGGCCGGCACCCCGGCCTCGTCGGCGATGGTGGCCAGCAGCGAGCAGCTGAGCGGTGCCCACTCGGGCGGCTTGAGCACCACCGTGTTGCCGGCCGCCAGTGCCGGCCCGACCTTCCACGTCGACAGCATCAGCGGTGCGTTCCACGGCGTGACCAGGGCGGCGACGCCGGCGGGCTCGTAGCGCACGTGGTTCTCCACGACCTCGCCCCGGAACGGCTCCGGCTGCAGCGACCGCGCCTCGTCGGCGAAGAAGGCGATGTTCTGGGCGGCCCGGTTCACCACCCGCTTCACGTTGCCGACCTGGAGCGACCCGTTGTCGACGGTCTCGACCAGCGCCAGCTCCTCGCGGCGGTCGAGGATGGCGTCGGCGAAGCGGTCGAGGATCCGGCCCCGCCGATCCGCCCCGAGGCCGGCCCAGCCCGGCGCTGCGGCCCGGGCCGCGCCCACGGCGGCGTCCACCTCCTCCGGCCCGCCGGCAGCGACCGCGCCCAGCGGCGAGCCGTCGATCGGGCTGAAGACCTCCAGCTCACGGCCGCCCGAGTCGACCCTCTCACCCCCGATCCAGTGCCGTCGATCGACCGGAACCGCGGCGAGCTCCTCTGTTGCCTGGAGCACGCTCCCCAACTCATGAGACATCACATCATTAGATGCCACATGATATGGTCGGGTCAATGGTCGAATCTGCCGAGCGGTTCGAGAAGCTGGCGCAGGACGCTGTCTCCGACGACGTCCCCGGCATCGACCTCGCCGTCTTCCGGGCGATGTTCGGGCTCAGCCGGGCGACACCCCGGCTCGTCGCCGACTTCGAGTCGGCGGTCCAGCGCCCCCACGGGCTGAGCTGGGCCGGCTTCCGGCTGCTGTTCTGCCTGCAGGTCAGCGGGCCGCTGCAGACCCGCGAGCTGGCCCGGCTGCTGTTCACCACGGCGCCCACGGTGTCGAGCGTGGTCAACACCCTGGAGGCGCGGGGCTGGGTGCGGCGCGAGCGCCTCGACCGAGACCGCCGGCTGGTCGAGGTGCACCTCACCCCGGCGGGCGACCGGCTGATCCGCAAGGTCTCCCAGGCCCAGCACCGACGGGAGCAGGGCTGGACCGCCGAGATCCCCCGCCGCGACCTGGCCGCCTTCGTCCGGGTGGTCGAGCACCTGGCCACCCGCCCCCGGCCCGAGGCCGCCGGGTAGGGGCGGACGGGCTCGGGGACGAGGGACGAGGGGGAGGGCGGCGCGATGGGGGCACCACTGCGGATCGGCGTCGTCGTGCCCAACGCCGGCGCCACCATCGCCGGGGTCGCCGACCGGCTGCGGAGCATCGAGGAGCTCGGCCTCGACCACGCCTGGATGCCGGGCATCCCCAACGGGCCCGACATCCTCTCGTTGCTCGCCGTCGCCGGCCGGGTGACCGAGCGGATCGAGATCGGCAGCGCCGTCGTGCCCGCCTACCTCCGCCACCCCGCCGCCATGGCGACGCAGGCGCTCGTCGTCGACGACGCCCTGGGCGGGCGGTTCACGCTCGGCCTGGGCCTGTCGCACCGGAAGGTGGTCGAAGGGCACCTCGGGCTCTCCTACGAGCACCCCGTCGCCTACATGAGCGACTACCTGGCGATCCTGCAGCCCCTGCTCGCCACCGGGTCGGTCGACCACCGGGGGACGCAGCTGCGCACCAAGCTGTGGCTCGACGTCGCCCGGCCCGTCGACGGGGGGTCGTGCCCGCCGGTGATGCTGGCCGCGCTCGGTCCGCAGATGCTGCGGCTGGCCGGCCGGGCGGCCGACGGGGCGATGACGTGGATGGCCGGCCTGCGGGCGATCGAGGACCACGTCGTGCCCACCGTCACCGCCGCCGCCGAGGCCGCCGGACGGCCGCCACCCCGGATCCTGGCCAGCCTGCCGACGATGCTCACCGACGACGTCGACGCTGCCCGCGCCCGGGCCGACGACGAGTTCGCGCTCTACGGCCGGCTGCCCGCCTACCGGGCCGTGCTCACCCTCGCCGGCGCCACGCACGTGGGCGAGATCGCGCTGGTCGGCGACGAGCGGGCGCTCACCGACGCCATCGGCCGCCTGCGCGACGCCGGCGTCACCGACCTCCAGGTCACACCCTTCGGTGACGCCGCCGCCGTCGATCGCACGCTCGATTTCGTCGCCGGCCGACCGGCCGGCTGAGAGGCCGAAGGGGGAACCCGATGCTCACCGTCGCCGACCCGATCCGTCATGCCGCCCGCACGGCGGCCGAACGCACGGCGGTCGTCTGCGGGGACGACCTCGTCGACTACCGGACCCTGCACGAGCGCTGTCGGCGGCTGGCCGGCGGGCTCGCCGCGCTCGGCCTGCGCCGGGGCGACCGGGTGGCGGTGCTGGCGCTCAACTGCCACCGCCACCTGGAGGCGTACCTGGCCGTGCCGGCGGCGGGCCTGGTGGTCGTGCCGCTCAACACCCGCCTGGCCGATCCGGAGCTGCGGGCGATCCTGCGCTCCGCCGAGGCCCGCCTGCTGCTCACCGACCGCCCGGCCGGCCACCTGGCCAGCGAGGTGGAGCAGGTCGTGGAGCTGCCCGACGCCTACGACGACCTGGTCGCCGGCTCGGTCCCGGCGGACCTGGGCGCAGGCGCCGCTGTCGGCGAGGACGACCTGGCCGCCCTCTTCTTCACGGGCGGGACCACCGGCCGGTCGAAGGGCGTGATGCTGACACACCGCAACCTCGTCGCCAACGCCTTCCACAAGACGCTGGCCTGCCGCTTCACCCGTGACGACGTGCTGCTGGCCGTCGCCCCGCTGTTCCACGTCGCCGGCACCGCCCCGCTGCTGGGGCTGGCGTGGCTGGGCGCAGCCGTCGTGATGCAGCCCCGGTTCGTCCCGGGCGACTCGCTCGACCTGATCGCCCGTCATCGGGTGACCGCCACGCTCCCGGTGCCGAGCATGGTGGCGGCGCTGGTCGCCGAGCAGCGGGCCCGGCCGCGGGACGTCTCGTCGCTGCGGCTGCTGGGCCACGCCGGGTCGCCGATCGCCGGTGACGTGGTGCGCCGGGCCCGGGCCACCTTCCCGGACGCCGAGCTGGCCCACTTCTACGGAGCGACCGAGACGGCGCCGATCGTCACCGCCCTGCCGCACGAGGAGCGGGAGCTGGGCGGCCCCCGGCTGGGGTCGTGCGGGCAGCCGGTGCCGGGCGTCGAGGTGCGGGTGGCCGGGCCGGGTGGGTCGACCCTGGAGCCGGGGCAGGTGGGCGAGGTGTGGGTGCGGGGGCCGAACGTGATGGCCGGCTACTGGCGCGACCCCCGGGCCACCGCCGCGGCGCTGGTCGACGGCTGGTACCGCACCGGCGACCTGGGCTACCAGGACGACGAGGCCTACCTGTTCCTCGTCGACCGGCTCAAGGACATGATCGTCACCGGCGGCGAGAACGTGTACTCGGTGGAGGTGGAGGATGTCCTGGTCAGCCACCCGTCGGTGCTGGAGGCCGCGGTGTTCGGGGTGCCCGACCCCCGCTGGGGCGAGGCGGTGCACGCCGTCGTCGCCGTGCGGCCGGGCCGCGACCTCGCCGGCCTCGACCGCGACCTCACCTCGCACTGCCGAGCGACGATCGCCGGCTACAAGACCCCCAAGCACATCGAGGTGCGCACCGAGCCCCTGCCCAAGTCGGGGCCGGGGAAGATCCTGAAGCGGGCGCTGCGGGCGCCGTACTGGGAGGGCCACGATGTCTCCATCGCCTGAGCGGGCGGCTGTGCCGCGGGCCGAGGTCGTCGGGAGCCTCAAGCGATCACCGCGGCTCGTCGACGCCAACCACCGGCTCTACGCCCCCGGTCACACCGCCGTCCAGGCGGAGGAGCGGGCCAAGGGGCTGGAGGAGGTCCACGCCATCGCCGACGAGGAGATCCCGGCGGTCGTGCAGCGCCAGATCGACGTCGGCCTCGACGTGGTCACCGACGGCGAGCTCCGGCGCTTCATGTTCCTCAACTCGCTGTTCGACGGGATCGAGGGCTTCTCGACCGAGGTCAGCAAGGCCCGGTTCCGGGGTGCCGACGGGTCGACCGTCGACTGGAACATGCAGTTCGTGGTCGACCGGATGCGGATCGTCGACAACCCGGCGCAGCGGGAGGCGACGTTCCTCGCGGGGCTCACCGACCGCCTGTTCAAGGTGGCGTTCCCGGCGGCGTCGTTCCTGGCGCTGCCGTTCAACTGGCGGATCGGGATCAACGACCACGCCTACCCGTCGCACCGGGACCTGGTCGAGCACGTGGTGGAGATCGAGCGGTCGCTGGTGGCGGGAGCAGTGGCCGCCGGGGCCCGCTACGTGCAGTTCGACTTCCCGACCTACCCGTTCCTGTGCGACCCGGAGTGGCGCGCCCGGATGACCCACGCCGGGTTCGACTGGGAAGAGACATTGGAGCTGTGCCTATGGGCCGACCGGGCCGTGCTCGCCGGGCTGCCCGAGGGTGTTCGCACCGGCATCCACCTGTGCCGGGGGAACAACCAGGGGCGCTACGTGGCGGAGGGCTCGCTGGAGCCGGTGGCGGAGGCGTTCTTCTCGCTGCCGTACGACTCCTTCCTGGTCGAGTGGGAGGACCGGGAGCGGATGGGCGACTTCTCGCCGCTGCGCCACCTCCCGGCGGGCGACTCGGTGGTGGTGCTGGGCCTGGTCAGCTCGAAGCGGCCCGAGGTCGAGTCGTCGCACGGGATCCTCCGCCTGCTCGACGAGGCCGCCGCGCACACCGACCCCGCCCGCCTCGCCCTCTCCCCGCAGTGCGGCTTCGCCTCGACGCTCGAAGGCAACGCCCTGTCGGAATCGGCCCAGTGGTCGAAGCTCACCCTGGTCGCCGAGGTCGCCTCCCACTACTGGCGCTGACCGGTCCGGCGGTAGGTGCGGCGCAGCGCGACCGTTCGGTTCCTTGGCGCCGCAACGACCAGGCGGCGCCCGATGCCGTTCCTTCTGGGCCGGGCCACGCCGGGGGTGGCGCCGGTACCCTCGCCGCATGGACCGGACCATGGGGGACGTGCAGAGGGCGTTGGGGGAGCAGCACGGTGAGTTGTGGGGGCTGATCGCCGGGCTGGACGACGAGGGGTGGCAGCGGGCGTCGCGGTGTGAGGGGTGGGACGTGGCGGACGTCGTGCTGCACATGGCGCAGACCGAGGAGATGGCGCTGGCCAGCCTCGACGGGCGGCTCGGGGGCGACGAGTCGGCCGGGTTCGTGAAGGCGGTCGCCGTGCTGGGGCCGACGGCGACGGTGGACGACACCGCGGCCTGGGCGGTCGAGCACGAGCGTGGGGCGCCCAGCGCCGAGGTCGCCCAGCGCTGGCGGGCCGTCTCCGACCAGCTGCTGGCCCGCCTGGCCGACGACGACTCGCACCGCCGGGTGCTGTGGGTGTCCGGCGAGCTGTCCGCGGCGACGCTGGCGGCGACCCGCCTGGCCGAGTGCTGGATCCACACGGGTGACGTGGCCGAGGCGTTGGCCGTCGAGCTGGAGCCGGGCGACCGGCTGCGCCACGTCGCCCGGCTGGCCTGGCGGACCCTGCCCTACGCCTTCGCTCGCGCCGGCCGGGAGCTGGGCGGCCCGGTCGCCTTCCGGCTCCACGGCCCCACCGGCGAGCCCTGGGACCTCGAGCCCGACGGCGAGGCCGCCACCGTGGTCGAGGGCTCCGGTGTCGAGCTGTGCCTGGTCGCCGCCCGCCGGGTCGAGCCCGCCGACACCGGCCTCCACGCCACCGGCCCCGACGCCCGGGCCGTGCTCGACCTCGTCCGCACCTACGCCTGAGACGCCGAGCGGCCCAGCGGGGTGCGGGCTCGGGGCTTGACGATCGACAGCAGCGTGGCCAGGGCCAGGACGACGCAGTGGGCGAAGATCGGGCCCGGCATCTCGGTGGGCGTCCCCGAATCGACGGCCCGGGCCATGGTGGGGCCGACGACGAGGACGTCGGTCACGATGACGGCGATCGCCCCCGCCTCCTTGAGCACCACCCACCAGTGGCGCGCCAGCCCCCACCGGGTGGTGAGCGAGAGGGCGACACCGGTCGCGGCCGCCGCCAGCCCCAGCGGCACCGACAGCCACAGCGTGGCGTCGATCACCTCGTAGAAGGCCAGGTCGTCCCGGGAGCTGCCGACGATCCCGCAGAACGCGACCGTCACCGCCACCCCGAACCATCCAACCGCCGACAGCACGTGAGCGGTCAGCAGAGCCTTGTGCACCCGACGACCCGCCCGGCGGGTACCCCGACCGGCGAGACGGTCCGTCGTGTCTTCCTTCAGCGCGAGTGCCATACCGCCAGCGTGACGATCGACGGGCCCCGGGTCGTCCGCCCGTCAGCACAACCCCACGTGCTCCCGCCGCGGTACTCCCGCCCCGATCGCCTACACCCGACGGAGTACGCCCGCCCACGATCCTGAGACCCTCTCGATCCGATGCGTCGATTGCTGCAGCAAGATGACCGCGGGGTCCACGGCTGGGGGGAGCGGTTCCTGCAACGATGAAGATGCACGACGGACAGATCGACATCGACGTGGCGCTGGTCGAGCGGCTGGTCGCCGAGCAGTTCCCGGAGCTGGCGGCTCTGCCGATCCGCCCGGTCCGGTCGACGGGCACCGTGAACGCGCTGTACCGGCTCGGCCAGGACCTCTGCGTCCGGCTCCCGCTGCTCGACCAGTGGACCGAGTCGTTGCAGAGGGAGCTGCGTTGGCTGCCGCGACTCGCTCCCCACCTGACGCTGCGCATCCCCGAGCCCATCGCCGAGGGGGAACCGGACGGCTCGTACCCGTACCCGTGGGCCATCTTCCGCTGGATCGAGGGTCGGCCGTATGCGGACGAGCTCATCGACGACGAGGAGCAGGCCGCGCTGGATCTCGCCCAGTTCGTGAATGAACTGCGGTCCGTCGGCCGAGACGACGACGCGCCGGTCGGCGGCCGGCCTCCGCTGAAGGTCCTCGACCCCTGGACGCGCGCCGCCATCGAGGCGGCAGCAGACCTCGTGGACGGTCCCGCGGTCCTGGCCGAGTGGGAGCGTTCGCTCGCCGCGCCGCCGTGGGACGGAGCGGCGGTCTGGGTGCACGCCGACCTGTTGCGCCCCAACCTGCTGGTGGACCGCGGACGACTTCGTTCGGTCATCGACTTCGGCGGGGTCGGTAGGGGCGATCCCGCCGCCGATGTGATCGCGGCGTGGAGCGTCTTCGGCACCGCCGGTCGGCGTGCCTTCCGGTCGGCGCTCGCCGTCGACGACGGTACGTGGGCCCGGGCCCGGGGGTTCGCGCTCCACCAAGCGGCACTCGTCATCCCCTACTACCGCGCCACCAATCCGGGCTTCGTCGCGCTGGCGAGGCGCACCGTCGACGGGATCCTGGCCGACCGCTGAGCTCGGCCGGACCACACGTCGCTGCCAGCCACGCGAACTAACGATCTAGTCACGTTCCTCCGCTCATGGGAAGGTGGTGATCGTCTCCAGGAGGCGGACCGTCGGGGACGGGTCCGACTGCAGGATGTCGGCCATGGCGGTCGCTCCTTCAGCGGTTGGTGGGAAACCCCAGGTCGATCGCGCTCGAGGCGGGGTCGGGCCAGCGGGAGGTCACGACCTTCGACCGGGTGTAGAACCGGATGCCGTCGGGGCCGTAGATCGGGCTGTCGCCGAACAGCGACGCCTTCCAACCGCCGAACGAGTGGGCGGCCACCGGCACGGGGATCGGCACGTTGATGCCGACCATGCCGACCTCCACCTCGCGCTCGAACTGCCGGGCCGCCCCACCGTCGCGGGTGAACAGGGCCACGCCGTTGCCGTAGGGGTTGGCGTTCACCAGCGCCACGGCCTCCTCGAACGTCCCCACCCGCACCACCGAGAGGACCGGGCCGAAGATCTCGTCGTCGTAGACCCGCATGCCCGGCTTGACCTCGTCGAGCAACGAGCAGCCGACGAAGAACCCTTCGCCTTCGGGCACGGAGCCCGAGCCGTCGACCACCACCCGGGCGCCCTCGTCGGGAGCACCCGTCACGTAGGACCGCACCCGGTCGCGGTGCTCGCGGGTGATCAGCGGCCCCATCATCGACGCCGGATCGTCGCCCGGGCCCACCACCACCGCGGGGATCCGCACCGTGATGGCGTCGACCACCGGGTCGGCCGCGGCACCTACCGCGACCACCACCGAGATCGCCATGCAGCGCTCCCCCGCGGAGCCGTAGGCGGCGGAGATGGCGGCGTCGGCGGCAGCGTCGACGTCGGCGTCGGGGAGCACGACCATGTGGTTCTTGGCGCCCCCGAGCGCCTGGACGCGCTTGCCGTGCGCCGTCCCGGTCTCGTACACGTGGCGGGCCACCGCGGTGCTCCCCACGAACGACACGGCGTCCACAGAAGGATGGGTCAGCAGGGCGTCGACGGCCTCGGCGTCGCCCTGCACCACGTTGAGCACGCCGTCGGGGAAGCCGGCCCGGGTCACCAGGTCGGCCAACAGGAGGGCCGCCGAGGGGTCCTTCTCCGAGGGCTTGAGGACGAAGGCGTTCCCGCAGGCGAGGGCGTTGGCCATCATCCACAGCGGGACCATCACGGGGAAGTTGAACGGCGTGATGCCGGCGACGACGCCGACCGGCTGCAGCACGGTGTGGACGTCGATGCCGGTGGACACCTCGGCGCTGTGCGAACCCTTCAGCAGGTGCGGCACACCGCAGGCGAACTCGACGTTGTCCAACCCCCGGGCGACCTCCCCCCGGGCGTCGGACAGCACCTTGCCGTGCTGGCGGCTGACGATCGCCGCCAGGTCGTCGCTGTGCGCGTCGATGAGCTCGCGCAGCCGGAACAGCAGCCCCGCCCGCCGGGTGGTCGACGACGCACCCCACTCCGCGGCCGCCGAGACGGCCGACTCCACCACGGCGTCGACCTCGGCCCGGGAGGCGAGCGCCACCTCCCCCACCTGCACCCCACGCGCCGGGTCGTAGACCGCCCCCACACGACCCGACGTGCCGGCGACGGCCCGGCCCCCGACCCAGTGCCCGATGGCCTCCATGGTCAGAGCCGGTACAGCTTCCGGGCGTTCTCGCCCATGATCTTGCGCTGCGCCTCGGGCGACAGCGTCGCCATCTTCTCGGCGACGGTCTCGAGGGGGTTCGGGTACATGCAGGTCGGGTGGGGGAAGTCGGTCTCGAACAGGATGTTGTCCTCGCCCACCGCCTCGACCAGGGCCGGCAGCTTGTTCCGGTTCTTCTCGAACCAGAACGTGGCGTAGAGGTTGCTGCGGAAGTACTCCGACGGCGGCTTCTTCAGCTGCGCCAGCTCCTCCGGGGCGTTCTCGGCCATCTCGTAGTCGAGCGTCTCGAGGATGAACGGGATCCAGCCGACGCCGCTCTCCACCGACACCATCTTCAGGTCAGGGTGCCGGTCGAACATGCCCGAGAGGATCAGGTTGGTCACGACGCGGGCGTTGCCGATGAACAGCAGCGTGCCGCCGATGGCGAGCTTGGTGTTGGCGGGGTGGGACTCCCACGGGTACTTCCCGTAGAAGGTCATGCCGGTCACGCTGGCGCCGATGTGGAAGTGCACCGGGAGCTGCAGCTCGGCGCACACCTCCCAGAAGGGGTCCCAGGCCCGGTTGGCCAGGTCGGGGGCGCCGAGGTCCTGGGGGTCCGACGTCATGTTGATGCCCCGGGCGCCGAGCGCCGCCACCCGCTTGGCCTCGACGACGCAGCTGTCGACGTTCCAGGCGGGCATGAGCGGCAGCGGCAACAGGCGGTTGTTCGACTCGGCCTGGATCTCCGCCATCCCGTCGTTGTAGATCTCGACCGCCAGGCGGCACAGCGCCTCGTCGTCCACCACGCCGAGGTCCTGCCCACCGAGGCCGATGGTGCTCGGGAAGATGACCTGCGCATCGATGCCGCACTCGTCGAGCACCTCGAGGCGCACCTTCGGGTCGTAGGCGCCGACGTGGATCATGTCGTGCGGCCACTCGAACAGCGCCTTGTGGGCGGTCTCCTTGACGCCGTCGCGCCCGATCACCCCGGCGGCGCTGAACCGGCCGAGCGAGTGGCCGTCGAAGACCCACGTCGGCTCGTCGTCGACGTCCTCCACGTGGGGGACCCGGTCCTCGAACCCGGCGGGCGCCCGCTTGGTGAAGAGGTCGGGCGGCTCCGACCAGTGAGAATCGGCGTCAACTACAAAGTCAGCGTTCACTAACATCGTCGGTCACCTATCCCTGACGCCACGGCGACAGCAATGGCCGCCGCAGCTCGATCTCCTCTGGAACTAACATCCGAGTCACACTACGGTACACCCATGGCACAGGCTGAGGTCGAGGGGCTGTCGATCGAGTACGAGGTGATCGGCGACGGGCGACCCTGGGTGATCACCCCCGGCGGTCGCTTCAGCATGGAATCAGCGGGGGTGCGGGAGCTGGCCCAGGCGCTGGCCGAGCGCGGCAACCGGGTGCTGATCTGGGACCGGCCCAACTGCGGGCGGTCCGACGTGTGCTTCACCGGCGAGTCCGAGTCGGCCATGCAGGCCGACGTGATGGCCGGCCTGCTGACGCACCTCGACATGGCGCCCGCCGTGATCGCCGGCGGCTCCGGGGGTTCCCGGGTGTCGCTGCTCGCCGCGGCCCGCCACCCCGAGGTCGCCGCGGGCCTCGCCGTCTGGTGGATCAGCGGCGGGCCCTTCGGCCTCATCTCCCTCGCCACGCACTACTGCGGCGGGTCGGTCCACGCCGCCTGGACCGGTGGCATGGAGGCCGTGGTCGCGCTGCCCGAGTGGGCCGAGGTGCTGGAAGGCAACCCGTCGAACCGGCAGCGCTTCCTCGACCAGGACCCGCACGAGCTCATCGCCACCCTCGAACGGTGGATGACCGCGTACTGCCCCTGCGGCGACGAGGTCGTCCCCGGCCTGCCCGACGCCGACGCCCGCAAGCTCGACATCCCCGCCCTGGTGTTCCGCAGCGGCGAGAGCGACGCCCACCACACCCGCGCCACGTCGGAGGCGGTGGCCGACCTCCTGCCCGACACCCGGCTGGTCGAGCCGCCGTGGGGCGACACCGAGTGGATCGAACGCCAGGCCTCCCGCACGGCGGGGGCGGCGGCGGGCCTGTTCGTCCGCTGGCCGCTTCTGGTGCCGCAGCTCCAGGCCTGGGCGGACGACACGCTCGGGTGACGGACCTCGACGCCGACCGGCCCCCCAGCGGGCACATCCTGCAGGAGCTCGGCTTCGCGCTGGCCCGCGCCGGCGACGAGATGCGGGGCTCCGCGCTCGTCACCCCGCAGATGTGGGCGCCCGGGACCACGCGGCTGAGGACGTCGATCCTCGCCACCTGGTCCGACCACGCCGCCGGGCTGCTCGCCGTCGAGGGGCTGGCGCCGCGGGTCCCGGTCACGCTCGAGCTCGACGTGCACGCCTACCAGCAGCCGCCGGGCGAAGGCGGGATCCACGCGGTGGCCCGCACGGTCAAGGCCGGACGTTCGATCGTCGTGTGCAGTGTCGACTTCACCGACGACCACGGCATGCCGGTCGCCCTCAGCACCGCGTCGTTCATGGCCGCACCGGACCCGGGCCTCACCATGCCGCCCGGCGTCGCCCTCCTCGACTCGCGGGACGATCCGGGCGAGCGGCTGCAGGTGCCGTTCGCCGAACGGGCCCGCTGCGAGCGCCGCGAGCCGGGGGTGGCCGTCCTCCATCGCTCCGACGACGGCCTGAACAGCGCGCAGACCGTCAACGGCGGCCTCGTCGCCCTGGCCGTGGAGGAAGCCGCACTGTCGGTCGCGCCAGGGGCGACGCTCAGCTCGATCGCCATGCGCTACCTGCGGCCCGTGCGGGTGGGGCCGGCGGTGGCGTCGGCCGCCGTGCACGCCGGGCTGGGGCGCGTCGAGGTGCGAGACGCCGGCAGCGACGACCGGCTCGCGGTCGTCGCCACGACGCGGGCGTTCGACCGCTGAACCGCCTCAACGCCTGAACCATATGAACCGAGTGGGGGGAACATGACCGAGACCGACTTCCGGCTGGGGCTGCGCTACGACCTGCGGGCGCCGGCGTTCGGCGTGCCGGCGGAGGCGCTGTACCGGGCGGCCCTGGAGCAGTGCGCGTGGGCGGAGGAGCACGGGTTCGGGATGGTGGCCCTCACCGAGCACCACGGCTCCGACGACGGCTACCTCCCCTCCCCGCTGGTGCTCGCCGCCGCGGTCATGGGCCGGACGAGCAAGCTGCGGGTGCTGGTCAGCGCCCTGGTGCTGCCGCTGTACGACCCGATCCGCCTCGCCGAGGACCTCGCCGTGCTCGACCTGGCCAGCGGCGGCCGCGTCGACCTCATCATCGGCGCCGGCTACCGGCCCGAGGAGCTGGCCATGTACGGCCACGAGATGGGCGACCGGATCGCGCTCGTCGAGGAGGGCGTCGCCGTCCTGCGCGCCGCCTGGACCGGCGAGGAGTTCGAGTACCGGGGCCGGCGCGTGCGCATCACCCCCCGGCCGCTGCGCCCCAACGGGCCGGTGCTGCTGATGGGCGGTTCCACCAAGGCGGCCGCCCGCCGCGCCGCGCGGCTGGGCGACGGCTTCATCCCCGTCGACGCGTCGGTGTGGCCCGCCTACGAGGAGGCCTGCCGCGAGCTCGGCCGCGAGGCCGGGCCGCCCCCGCCCGTCGGCGGGCCGCTGTTCGTCCACGTGGCCGACGACCCCGACCGGGCCTGGGCGCAGATCGCCCCCCACGCCCTCCACGAGACCAACTCCTACGGCGCCTGGCTCGCCGCCGCCGAGGGCGTCCACCGCTACAAGCCCAGCGACGACGCCGACACGCTGCGGGCCGGCGGCACCTACGCCGTCGTCACGCCCGACGAGTGCCTGGCCATGGCCCGCGCCCGCGGCAGCCTCCGCCTCCACCCGCTCATGGGCGGCCTCTCCCCGGACGTCGCCTGGGAGAGCCTCGAGCTCATCGCCGCGAAAGTGCTCCCCCGGCTGGCAGAGCAGTGGTGAGGCCCTGGCCCGAACGCCGAGCCGACCCTCAGCGGGTGCCCGGCGTGGCCAGGTCGACCGCCCGGGTGGCGTGGCCGCCGACCTTGCTGGTGTTGGTCGACCGGATCGACACGTCGTGGCCGGCGGCCCGCAGGCGCAGCGCGCCGACGGTGGAGCTCTCCTTGCCGCCCTGGGGCGTGAAGGGGTCGTAGGAGAAGTGCCGCATGGCGTTGAGGTGGCTGATGGCATCGATCTCGGCATCACTGACACCGTCGAGGTGCTCGGCGAGCGTCTCCGGTGCGAACGGCCAGGTGGAGTCGGAGTGGGGGTAGTCGCACTCCCACATCACGTGGTCCAGCCGGAGGAACTCCCGGGTCGCCATGCCGAAGCGGTCGTCGATGAAGCACGTGAGGATGTGGTCGTTGAAGACCTCGCTGGGCAGCTTGTCGCCGAAGTCCTGCCCGGTCCACAGGTGGTGCTTGCGGTAGTTGTAGTCAATGCGCTCCAGGAAGTACGGGATCCAGCCGATCCCGCCCTCCGACAGGGCGATCTTGAGGTCGGGGAACTTGCGCAGCACCGGCGACCAGACCAGGTCGGTGGCCGCCTGCACGATGTTGATCGGCGTGAGCGTGATCAGGCAGTCGATCGGGGCGTCCGGTGAGGTGATCACCATCTGCGAGGACGACCCGATGTGGAGGCAGACGACGACGCCCTCGTCGCTACAGGCCTGCCAGAACGGGTCCCAGTGGTCGGAGTGGAAGCTGGGCCAGCCGAGCTTCGACGGGTTCTCCGAGAACGTGACGGCGTGGGCGCCCTTGGCGGCGGTGCGGCGGATCTCCGCGGCCAGCACCTCCGGGTCCCAGATGGCCGGCAGCGGGCAGGGGATGAAGCGGCCGGGGTGGGTGCCGCACCACTCGTCGATGTGCCAGTCGTTGTAGGCCCGGACCATCGCCAGGGCGACGTCCTTGTCCTCGGTGCGGGCGAAGAGCTGGCCGCAGAACTGCGGGAACGACGGGAAGCAGAGGGACCCCAGGACACCGTTGGCGTCCATGTCCTTCACCCGCTCGTCGATGTCCCAGGTGCCGGGCCGGATCTCGGAGAAGGAGGTCGGCTCCATCCCGTACTCCTCCGGTGGCCGGCCGGACACCGCGTTGAGCGCGACGTTGGCGATCTCCTGGCCCTCGTAGACCCAGGCGTTGGTGCCGTCGTCACGGGTGACGAACTGGGGTGCCAGGTCGACGTACTTGGCGGGCAACCGGTCCTCGAAGAGGTGCGGCGGCTCGACCACGTGGTCGTCGACGCTGACCAGAACCATGTCGTTGATGTCCATCGCCGACCCTCCTGTCGCCCGTGGATGCTCCTACAACTAACACTTGAGTCACATCAAAAGTAGCACGGAGATGCCCGCGGCGCACCCGCCCTAAGGACCTGCGCCGATGAGGTCGGCCTGCACCACCCGGCGCAGCAGCTTGCCCGTCTCGGTGTAGGGCAGTTCCGCGGTGAAGGAGACGACCTCCGGGGTCTTCGAGCCCCGCAGCGACTGCCGGGCGAAGTCCTGGACCGCGGTGGCGTCGAGAGTGGCGCCGGCCCGGACCACGATGGCGACGGCGATCCGCTGGCCCCACTCGTCGTCGGGGACGCCGACCACCGCGCACTGCTCGATGTCGGGGTGCTGGAGCAGCACTTCCTCGATCTCGGCGGGGGCGATGTTCTCGCCGCCGCGGATGATGGTGTCGTCGCTGCGGCCCTCGATGAACAGGTAGCCGTCGGGGTCGACCCAGCCGCGGTCGCGGGTGGGGAACCAGCCGTCGTCGTCGAGCGGCGCCTCCCGGCCGGCGTACTCGCCCGACACCTGCTCGCCGCGCACCCAGATCTCGCCGGGATCACCGGCCGGGACCGGGCTGCCATCGGGCCCTCTGACCTGCAGCTCGATGGTGGGCAGCACCCGACCCGCCGACGCCAGGCGGACGGTCGCCGCCAGGTCGCCGTCGCGGGCGGCGCGGTGGTCGTCGGGGCCGAGGACGGCGATCGTGGAGCTGGTCTCGGTGAGCCCGTAGGCGTTGGTGAGCTCGACGTCGGGCAGCAGGGTCATCACCCTCTGCAGGACGGTGGCCGGGGTGCGGGCGCCCCCGTAGGACAGCGCCCGCAGGCTGGGCAGACCCCCGCTATCGGCGTCGGTGTCGGCGTCGGTGTCGAGGACGTCGCAGATGCGGGCCAGCATCGTGGGCACCACCATCGCCTGGGTGATCCCGTGCCGGCGGACCGCGGCGATCCAGGCGGCGGCGTCGAACTGGCCGAGGTAGACGATGCGCCGCCCGAGGTACAGGTTGCTCAGGAGGTTGGCGAGACCGGCCACGTGGTACGGGGGCACGCTCACCAGCACGGCGTCCTCCGGTCCGGCCCCACCGAACTCCACGGTGCCGATCACGTACGACGTGAGGTGCCGGTGCCGGAGCACCGCGGCCTTGGGCGCGGCGGTCGTGCCGCTCGTGTACAGCAGCACCGCCGGGCTCTCGCCGTCCTCGGGCACCTCGCCGGCGTCGGTCCCGGCCCGGGCCGTGGCCACGAACGCCGCCGTGTCGACCACGTGGTGGCCCCGGGCGGCCAGGGCCTCGGCCGCCTTGCCCTCGGCGACCACCACCACGTCGCCCAGCGGGGTCAGCAGGTCGTGGAGCTGGTCGTCGCTGAGCCGGTAGTTCAAGGGCACGAACGGCACCCCTGCCGCCGCGGCCGCGAACAGGCCGATCGGGAAGGCGAGGCCGTTGGTGCCGACGTAGGCCAGCGCGGCGGCCCCCGCCGCCACCTCGGCGCCCGCCCAGGCGCTGGTGAGCAGCTCACCGGCGGTGAGCCGCTCGTCGCCGGACTGCACGACCACCTCGTCGCCGCGGCCCGCGGCGGCCATGTCCAGCAGCAGGAGCAGGTTCATGCCCAGGCCCGTCAGTCCGACGAGGGCAGCGGCTTGGCGCCCTTGACCAGCAGCGGACGACCGTCGACGCTCAACGCGCCCTTGCCCGGCCGCGTGCACAGCAGCTCGAGGCCCAGGTCCTCGTCCGCGTAGCGCTTGCCGAGCAGCGGACCGTCGCCCAGCGCCTCGTCCAGCACGGCGGCGCCGGCGGGCTCCTGCCCGTCCTCCAGCAGCGGGGCGCCGCCGCAGGCCAACTCGACCTCCGTCGACGGTGCCCGCACGACGACCACCTGCGCCTCGCACACCGCGCTGTGCAGCTTCTGACCCGGTCGCAGCTTCATGGAACCTCGGCCTCCCTCTCGCCACCCTCGCCGATAGGCACGGGGTCTAACAGTAGGGTCAACTTCCGAACGTCCACCACTCCAGGCCGGTCGCCCGACGCAACGGTGCTGGTAGCTTGCCCGCCGACTTCGCCAAGGTGGTCCATGCCTCCTCGCCCGACGAACTCCGATCGTGAGCCGACCCGCGTCGCCGACGGCGGCCGGTTGCCCGACGGCGAGCCGGAGTCGGTGGCGCGCCGCGCGCCCTTCTCCCACAACCCGCTGGTGGGGGCGCGGGGGCAGCGGACGCAGCAGCGGATCCTCGACGCGGCCCTGCGGGTCTTCGGCGAGGAGGGCTACCACCAGTGCGGCATCGACCGGATCACCAAGGTCGCCGGCTGCTCGCGGGCGTCGTTCTACCAGTACTTCTCCGGCAAGGAGGACGTGTTCCGCCACCTGGCCGGGCAGGTCGGCCGCCAGCTGAGCGCGTCGGTCGAGGCGCTCGGCCCGATCACCGCCGACGCCGACGGCTGGGCGACGATACGGGCCTGGATCGCCCGCTACGACGACATCCACCAGCGCTACGAACCCGTCTTCCAGGCGTTCCAGACCGCGGCGGAGAGCGACGAGTCGGTCGCCGGCGAGTCGGCCCGCTCGGACGAGCGGAACGTCGCCGGGATCCGCTCCCGGCTGGCGACCACCACGCTGCCGCCCCGCCAGCTCGACCCGGTGATCGCGCTCCTGCTGGAGTGCCTGCCCCGGGCGTACGCCGACGCCGCGGTCGTGCGCCTGGCGACACCCGACGCCTACCCGAGGGAGCGCCTCGGGGACGCCCTCGCCGACATCGTGCACCGCACGCTGTTCGGCCTGCTGGCCGACGTGAACGTGCGCCCGCCCGCCGACGTGCGCCCGCCGACGCTCGAGTTCGGCCCGATCATGCAGGAGGCCCTGCGCAACGAGGCGGCGCCCGAGCTCAACGCCGCCGGTCGGCGCACCCTCCAGGCCCTGATGGACGCGGGCCGCGACGTGTTCGTGGCCCGCGGCTACCACCGGGCGCGCATCAACGACGTCGTCGCGGCCGCCGGCGTGTCCCACGGCGCTTTCTACCGCTACTTCGAGAGCAAGGACCAGTTCGCGCACCTCCTCGCCGTGCGCGCCATCGGGAAGGTGTCGACCGCCTTCGCCGACGCGCCCGACACCACCGTGCTCGACGGCTCGGCGGGCCGCACCGCCCTGCGCCGGTGGCTGCGGCGCTACAACTCCCTGCAGGCCGCCGAGGCGGCGATGATCCGCGTCTGGGTCGACGCCGCGCTGCAGGACACCACCCTCCGGTCCGACTCGGCCGCCGCGCTCGACTGGGGCCGTCGACGGATGGCGCGCTTCCTGCAGCCACGCGACTTCGGCGACGTCGAGACCGACGCCGTGATCATGGTGGCGCTGCTCGGGGCGTTCGGCTCGCGGGAGCGGTCGACGGCAATGGTCGACGCCGCCGCCCACATCATCGAGCGGGGATTCCTGGGCCGCTGACCGCTGGGCCCCGCCCAACCCTTACAACCACGTCACCAAATCCAAGGAAGGGCGCCTCTTTCACCTGACCCCCGACTAACATCCGGGTCAGCCGACAAGGGGGGCGAGTGGTTTGCGAACGGTCGTCGTAGGCGCGTCGGCTTCACCCGACTGGTCGTGGGCGACTGCGCCGGCGGCGAGGGCGACTCGATGACGGGGTTCACCGAGGTCGGGGACCAGGAGCTCGCCGTCGAGCTCGCCACCGTCTGGGTCGAGCGCAAGTACATCGCCGGGTCGCTGATCGACGTCGATCACCTCGTCGCCGGCGTCGACGCCGTCCTCCGGGGTGGCGCCACCCTCTCCATGCCGTCCGTCACCGTGGCCCCGCGCCCCGGGGTCCTGCCTTCCCCCAAGGAGCACGCGTGAGCACCACCAGCGCCGCCGTCGAGTTCGACCCGTTCTCCGACGAGTACTTCAACGACCCGACCGACGTGTACCGGCGCCTGCGCGACGAGGCGCCCGTCTACTACAGCGAGCGCTACGGGTTCTACGCCCTGTCGCGCTTCGCCGACGTGCTGGCCGCCCACCGCGACTGGCAGGGGTTCTCCAGCGCGAACGGCATCGAGCTGTCGACACTCTCGAAGGACCCGGACATGATCCGGGGCCTCAAGCTCATCATCATGATGGACCCGCCCGAGCACGACCGGCTGCGGGCCCTGGTCAGCCGGGTGTTCACGCCCCGGGCCGTCACCGCGCTGGAACCGATGATCCGCGACACCGTCCGCAGCTTCCTCGAACCGCTCGACGACCGGAGCGAGTTCGACGCCGTGGCCGACTTCTCGGCGCTGTTCCCCGTCGAGATCATCTCCCGGATGCTCGGCGTGCCCGAGGGCGAGCGCCAGCAGATCCGCCACTGGCTCGACGCCAGCCTCCACCGCGAGCCCGGCGAGATGGACCCGACCCCCGAGGGCCAGGCCGCGGTGCTGGAGCAGGTGGTGTACTACCTGGAGCTGACCGCCGAGAAGCGGCGGAACCCGGGCGACGACATGCTCTCGCGCCTGACGCAGGTCACCGTCGACCGGGGCGACGGCGAGGAGACCGGGCTCGACGACGGTGAGATCGCCGGCTTCGCGTCCCTGCTGGGCGGCGCCGGTGCCGAGACCGTGACGAAGCTCGTCGGCAACGCGGTCGTGCTGTTCGACCGCCACCCCGACCAGTGGCAGAAGATCCTCGACGACCCCGGGAAGATCCCGCCGGCCGTCGAGGAGATCCTGCGCTACCTGCCGCCCTCCCAGTACCAGGGCCGGTTCTCGGTCGAGGAGCGGGAGCTCGACGGCGGCACGGTGCCCGCCGGGTTCCCGGTCCTGCTCATCACAGGAGCGGCCACACGCGACCCTCGGGCCTTCGAGAACGCCGACGACTTCGACATCGAACGCCCGCCGAGCATCTCCATCGGGTTCGGCCACGGAGCGCACAGCTGTCTCGGGGCCGCCCTGGCCCGCATGGAGAGCCGGATCGCACTCGAGGAGCTGGCCAGCCGGTGGCGGCGGCTCGAGGTCGACGGCGCGGGCCTCCAGCGGGTCCACATGTCGAACGTCGCCGGCTACTCGAACGTCCCCGTCCAGGCCGTTCGCTGACCCCCCGAAACTGCGTGGCAGGCGGCCCTGTGGCGACCACCAGCCACGCAATTTCGGAGGTCGTGACCTTCTCGACGCCCTCGGCGTAGCGGGAGCGGGGCAGGAGCATCCGGGTGGGGATGGCGCAGCCCTGGCCGGCGTGGAAGCAGACCGCGAGGCCGACCATGAGCGCGCTGTCGAGGTCGGCGTCGTCGAGCACGATCGTGCCGACTTGCCGCCCAGCTCGAGGAACGTCCGCTTCATGGTGGCCGCGCCCTTCTCCATGATGTGCCTGCCGACGGCGGTGGAGCCGGTGAAGGAGATCAGGTCGACCTGCGGTGAGAGCTGCGGCCCGTTGGTGGCCATGCGGGGGCCGCCGACCTCGAGGATCAGCTGCTCGCGGAGCTCCTCGCGTTCGGCTTCGAGGCCCTCGTGGAGCTGCTCCAGGCAGCGCTTCCGGAACGCCCGGTCCGTGGACCAGTCGGTCTCGGGGTGCACGGTGGGAGTGTCGGTCATCGCTGGTCAGCACCTTCGACGATCGGCCAAGAGTGTGACACCACCGTTAGGTGAGACGCACGCCTCCCGGCGCCGTTTCAGGCGTCCGCAGGCTCGTGCCGGTCACGATGTTGACGCTATTGTTAGTTAAGTTCTACTGTCGGTCACATGACGCGCAGGTGCGAGTTTCCGGTTTTCGACGCTGATAACCACCTGTACGAGACACCGGAGGCGCTGACGAAGTTCCTCCCCGACCGCTACCGCGGCGCCATCGACTACGTCGACGTGCGGGGACGGACGAAGATCGTGGTGCGGGGTCGGATCAGCGAGTACATCCCCAACCCGACGTTCGACGTGGTGGCCCGCCCGGGGGCGATGGAGGAGTACTTCCGGGTCGGGAACCCGGAGGGCAAGAACCGCCGCGAGATCTTCGGGAAGGCGATGCGGTCGATCCCGGCGTTCCGCGAGCCGGCACCGCGGATCGAGCTGATGGACGAGCAGGGCATCGACCGGGCCCTGATGTTCCCGACGCTGGCCAGCCTCATCGAGGAGCGGATGCGCGACGACGTCGAGCTGGTGCACGCGGTGATCCACGCCCTCAACCAGTGGATGTACGAGACCTGGTCGTTCAACCACGAGGACCGCATCTTCACCACGCCGGTGATCACCCTGCCGATCGTCGAGAAGGCGATCGAGGAGCTGGAGTGGGTCGTGGAGCGGGGCGCCCGCGCCGTGCTCATCCGGCCCGCGCCGGTGCCCGGCTACCGGGGGTCGCGGTCGTTCGGGCTGCCGGAGTTCGATCCCTTCTGGGAGAAGGTGGTGGAGGCCGACGTGCTGGTGGGCATGCACTCGTCGGACAGCGGCTACGACCGCTACACCAACGAGTGGCTGGGCAGCGACAGCGAGATGCTGCCCTTCCAACCGCAGGCGTTCCGGATGATCGCCCAGTGGCGACCCATCGAGGACGCCGTCGCCGCGCTGGTGTGCCACGGCGCCCTGTCGCGCTTCCCGGATCTGAAGGTCGCGGTCATCGAGAACGGCAGCAGCTGGGTCGAGCCCCTGCTGAAGAACCTGGCCGACGTCTACAGGAAGATGCCCCAGGACTTCGCCGAGGACCCGGTCGCCGTGCTCAAGCGCATCCACGTCAGCCCCTTCTGGGAGGAAGACCTGGGGGCGCTCGCCGAGGTCATCGGCGTGGACCGGGTGCTGTTCGGGTCCGACTACCCGCACCCCGAGGGTCTCGCCGACCCCGCCAGCTACGTCGACGAGCTCGAAGGCCTGCCCGGCGAGAGCGTCCAGAAGATCATGGGCGGCAACCTCGCCCGGCTCATGAAGGTCGACGCTCTGGTCTGACGCCGACGGCGACGTGATGGGCACCATCGACGAGGCGAGCGCTGGTCCGCCGAACGTCCCGCTCACTCCGGTGGGCTTTTTATGTTCCGGAGCCTGTCGTTTGGGCGGCGATTCCGCGTAGGTCGCCGTCTTCGTCCCACCAGGGTGTGATGCGGTCGAAGCCGGTCGCGGCGAGGGTGGGGGTCAGCTTCTCGGCTTGATCCCCGCCGACCTCGACGAGCAGCCAGCCGCCGGGGTGGAGGACTCGCCTGGCTGCGGCGATGACCCGGTGGACCAGGTCGAGGCCGTCGGCCCCGCCGTCGAGAGCGAGGCGGGGTTCGTAGCGCTGCACGTCTGCCGGGAGCAGTCGGAGCTCGCCGGTCGGGACGTAGGGCGCAACCGCGGTGACGACGTCGAACCCCTCGTGACGGCGTACGGGCCCGTCGAGGTCGGCCACCGCGGTGGGGACGCCGTTGCGGCGAGCGCAGGCGGCCGCCCGCACGTCGACGTCGATGCCGATGACGGTTGCCGACGGGACCTGGGCCATGAGGTGAGCGGCGACGGCACCGGCGCCGGTGCAGAGATCGACGGCCCGACCGTTGTCCGGGAGCAGGAGCGAGGCGCGGTGGGCCAGCTCTTCGGTCTGGTGCCGGGGGACGTAGACGCCCGGTGCGATGTGCAGCATCTGGCCGCAGAACAGGAGCGTGCCGGTGATCCAGGCCGGTGGCTCACCTTGTTCCCTCCGGCGAAGCCACGCCTCGAGCGTGGGCTCGTCGGGTGCGGCGGCGAGGAACTCGGCTGCCTCCTCGTCGGCGGCGACGCAACCGGCTGCCTCCAACCGCTCGATGACAGCCGATAGGACGGGATCGGTGACTGACACCCGACGAGTATCGCCCCGCCGACCGGTCCGGGTGTTGCCGTGAGCCTGCTCCAGTCGCCACGACTCGCCCCGTGTCTCCACATGCGAACACTTACTCAGCAAGCAGCGCCGCGACCGGCATGGGGCCACCTATCGTGCGGTGATCGAGGAGGTCCCATGGTCAAGCAAGCCACCCGGTCGGCCGGGAAGGGCAGCGACGCTCCACGCCCGCGCCGTCTCACCGCCGAGGCCCGGAAGAAGTCGATCCTCCAGGCCGCGCGGCGCGCCTTCAGCGAGACAGGCGACATGAACGGCACGACCATCCGGCACATCGCCGCGCGGGGCGGCATCAGCGAGGGCGTGATCTACCGCCACTTCGAGAGCAAGGACCAGCTCTTCTTCGAGGCGGTGGTCGAGCCGCTCCGGGAGGCCGTCGACAAGCTGGTCGCCGCGTCGCAGGTGCTCGACGGCGACGAACCGCTCACCCCGGATCGCCAGGTGGAGACGATGAACGGCCTGTACCGGCAGCTCATCGCCACCCTCGAGGAGATGCTGCCGCTGCTGGGGCTCGTCCTCTTCGGCGACCCCAAGGTCGCCCGGCGGTTCTACCGGGAGAACTTCGCCGTCGCCATGGACCGCCTGGCCACGGCGTGGCGGGAGGTCGAGGAGCGCTACGGCTTGAAGTCCGAGCTCACCGACATATCGGCACGTGCCGTGATGGGCATGGCGCTCATCCTCGCCCTCGAGAGCCACCACAACGGCAGGTTCGACCGGGACCGGGCGGTCACCCTGGTGAGCGAGGGCACCGTCAGGGCCTTCTTCCCCCGCATCGAGCCCACCAAGCGCCGCGACGACTGACCGCCTCGTCACCGCCCACGACCTCCTCCCGGCCGTTGATTCTCGGCGCGTTCGAGCGGGCATGATCTCTCCGATGATCCCGCCCGCCGCACCGTCCTCCACCCGCATCGGGTGGATCGGCACCGGCGTCATGGGTGGCCCCATGTGCGGCCACCTGATGCGCCGGGGCTACCCGGTCACCCTCACCACCCGGACCCGGGAGCGGGCCGAGGGCCTGCTCGCCGACGACGCCACCTGGGCCGACACGCCCGCCGAGGTGGCGGCCGCCAGCGACGTCGTCTTCTCGATGGTGGGGTTCCCCCACGA
>DATHJB010000019.1 GCA_035316325.1 Acidimicrobiales bacterium | reverse complement strand
CGGGCGGCTCGCGAACAGGGTCTCCAGCAGCCCGCCGACCACGGTGCCGACGCTGCCGATCGCCGACGCCGCGATCTCCTCCTTACCCCCGGGAAAGTGGTGGTAGATCGACCCGTACGGCAGCCCGGCGGCCTCGCTCACCGCCTTGAGGCCCATGCCGTTGTACCCGCGCCGGGCGAGCAACTCGCTCGACACCGTCTCGATGCGCGCCTTCGATCCACTGGGGTAATGACGTTCTGTCTTCGCTGAGTCGGTCATGGCCGACTGAGCGAAGACAGAACGGCCAGCTCCGGGGCGTGGATCTGGGCCTTCAGGGCCCGGACGTGGGAGCCGTCCTTGCCGGCGTGGGCGGACGCGGCCGTGATCGCCGTGGCCAGCAGGTCACCCTCGGGCACGGCGTGGTCGACCAGGCCGGCGCGCACCGCCCCCGGGCCGCCGTAGCGCTCGCCGGTCGCCAACGCCTCCAGGTGCGTCCGCCGGGGGTAGCGGGCGCGCAGCACGGCGTCGAACTCCGGCGACATGACCATCCCCAGGTCGACCTCGGGGAAGCAGAAGTAGCCCCGGTCCTCGCGCATCACCCGGTGGTCCGCCGCCGCAGCCAGGATGGCACCGGCCCCGAAGGCGTGGCCGTTGACCGCCGTCACCGTCGGCGCCGGGAACGTCAGCAGCCGGGCGAAGATCCCGTACAGGCGGGGGAACATGACCTCGGCGCCGGCGGAGTTGCCGCTCAGCCAGTCGAGGTCGAGGCCGTTGCTGAAGAACTTGCCCTCCCCGGTGAGCACCAGTGGGGCGGCGGCCGCCTCGACCGACGCCGTCGCCTCGTCGAGCGCCTCCACGAACTGCCCGTTGAGCCGGTTCTCGCCGGCCTGCATCCGCACCACGTGCACGCCGTCGACGACCTCGATGTCGATGTCGATGTCTCCCATGCCGACGGAAGCTACCGGCCGAGGACGACGAGGCTGATGTCCAGGGTCGCCCGCTCGCCGGGCGCGGCCCGCAGCGTCCGGACGCCCGCCGCCACCTCGTCGTCCGTGAGAGCGGTGAGCAGCGAGTCGGCGTGGCGCATCCGCTCCACCCAGTCGGCTGCCTCGCCGTTCGTCGTCTCGACGTCCGGCACGTCCTCGACGTGGCGCACCTCGAAGCCCCGGTGTCCGAACAGCTCGGCGAGGGCGTCCTGCCGCAGGGCCCGGACCAGCGCCTTCTCGTAGCCGGGGAAGACCCTGAACCAGTTTTCGGCCGTCCGGTCGGCGAGTAGCGAGCGAACCAGCACAACGCCGCCGGGCCGGAGCACCCGGTCGATCTCGGCGACGGCTGCGGCCTGGTCGGCGAAGTGGTGGAAGGTGGCCGACATCCACACGACGTCGATGCTCGCGGCCGCCAGCGGCAGCGCCTCCGCCTGCCCCAGCGCGTACGGCGTCGCCGCCCGGCCCTCGGCGGCCATCGCCTCCGACACCTCCACCGCCACCACGGTCTCGGCGCCCCAGGACGACCACGCCCGGGCGAAGATCCCGGTGCCGGCGCCCACGTCGGCCACCCGCAGCGGGCCGGCCGGGAGGTGCGGGCGCACCGCGGCGCCCCAGCGGGCGAGGACGTCGTCGGGCAGGGCGCGGCCCTGGCTGTAGAGCCGGGCCACCTTCTGGTAGTCCACGAGCTCGGATCCGGTCATCTACCCAGCCTGCCGCGGGATGCAGGCAACGCGCCTGGGTTAGCTTGAGGGCGTGGTGGGTGATCCGGCCGTGATCGCGGCCATAGAGGCCGCCCTCGCCGCTGACGAGACGAACGTCGTCCTGCGGTGCCACCTCGCTGCGTTGCTCGCCGAGGCCGGGCGGCACGCGGAGTCGCTCGCCCACGCCGCCAGGGTCCTCCAGCAGGAGCCCGGCCACCCCGGGGCCGAACGCCTGGCCGGCGCCGCATCCGCCGCCCTCGGCCTGCCCGGCGCCACGCCGCCAGCCGACCCGCCGCCGCCCGGGCCGAGCGTCGATCCCCGCCACCCGTCGACTTTCGAGCCACCGCCGTTGCCGGAGCCGCCGACGACGCCACCGGTGCCACTGCCCGTGAGCAGCGACGGAGCGGTTCCCGACACGGCCGACGAGCTGCTCGACCGTTGGGAGGACAGCGACGCCCTCACCGAGATCGACATCGGCCAGCTGACCACCCCCGGCGTGCGGCTGGCCGACGTCGGCGGCATGGAGGACGTGAAGCGGCGCCTGGAGCTGTCGTTCCTCGCCCCGCTGCGCAACCCCGAGCTGCGGGCCCAGTTCGGCAAGTCGCTCCGGGGTGGCCTGCTGCTGTGGGGGCCGCCCGGCTGCGGGAAGACGTTCGTCGCCCGGGCCCTCGCCGGCGAGCTGGGCGCCAGCTTCTACGAGGTCGGGCTGAGCGACGTGCTCGACATGTGGATCGGCAGCAGCGAGCGCAACCTCCACGCCATCTTCGACACCGCCCGCCGCAACCGGCCCTGCGTGCTGTTCTTCGACGAGATCGACGCCATCGGCCAGAAGCGCACCCAGCTGCGGGGCGGCGGCGGGGCGATGCGGGGCGTCGTCAACCAGTTCCTGTCCGAGCTCGACGGCGCCGGCACCGACAACGACGGCCTCTTCGTGCTGGCCGCCACCAACCACCCCTGGGACGTCGACCCGGCGCTGCTCCGCCCCGGGCGCTTCGACCGGATGCTGCTGGTGCTGCCGCCCGACCCGCCCGCCCGGGAGGCGATCCTGCGCCTCCACCTGCGGGGCAAGCCGACCGACGCGCTCGACCTCGGGCGACTGGTGCGGGCCACCGAGGGCCTGTCCGGCGCCGACCTGGCCCTGGTCTGCGACCACGCCACCGAGCGGGCCATGGCGGCGTCGCTGGATGCGGGCGTGGTGCGCCCGATCCGCCAGGCCGACCTCGACGACGCCGTCCGGCACGTGCGGCCGAGCGTCGAACCGTGGCTCGACACCGCCCGCAACTTCGCCGTCTACGGCAACGAGAGCGGCGCCTACGACGAGCTGCTCACCTACCTGAAGCGTCGGAGGCGCTGACGTGGCCGGGCCGGCCGACGCGGCCCGCGAGCGCGCCCGGGCACTGGTGAAGCTCGGCCGCTACCCCGAGGCCGCGGCCGCCGCCCGCGACGGCCTGGCGTCGACGCCCGACGACCCCGGCCTGATCCTCCTGCTGGCGGTCGCCCTGTGCGAGTCGGGCCACGCCCCCGAGGCGCTGCCCGTGGCCCGGCAGGCGGTGCAGATGCGGCCCGGCGACGCCCGCGCCCACCGGACCCTGGGCTGGGTGACCTACAAGCTGGGCCGGCACGGCGAGGCCGCCGACCAGCTGGCCCACGCCCTCACGCTCGACCCCCACGACCCCGAGTCGCACATCATGCGGGCCGAGGCCTGCATCAAGCAGGCGCAACGGATCCGACTGAAGACCCGCCGCCGGTCCGGCCTCATCGGCGAGGCCGAGCAGCACGCCGCCGAGGCCGTGCGGCTGGAGCCGGCCAGCGCCGGCGGCTACCTGGTGCACGGCAAGGCCAGCCTGGCCAGCGGCAACGGGACCGCCGCCGCGGCGTGGGCCCAGCAGGCGCTGTCGGTGGAGCCCGACCACCCCGTCGGCCACCAGGTGCTGGGGCTGGCGGCCCAGCTGCGGGGCGACACCCGCACCGCCGCCGACCACTACCTGCAGGCCGGCAAGCTCAACCCCCGCAGCGACTCGTCGATGAAGATGCTGCGCAGCCTGCGGGCGGCCGGGCCGGTGAGCGGCATCGGGCTGTTCATCGTGATCCGCCTGGCGCTGGCGTCGGGCGGGATGGGCGGCGGGGTCGTGATGGCCGTCCTGATCGGGGTCACGCTGGTCGGCCTGGGGCTCTACCGCTTCGTGTGGCCCGGCTGGCAGGCCCGCCGGTCCATGTCCGACGAGGCCCGCCGTGCGTTGGCCCGCGACCGCGAGCTGCGGGCGGGCGGCTCTAGGTTTCGCCCTCGACCTCCTGGGCGGCGATGAGGGTGGTCTCGTCCTCGTCGCTGCGGGTCTCCCAGTCGGCGTGGAGGACGAGGTAGCCGGCGTCCTCCATGGCGGCGACCACCACGGGGTCGTCGTCGACCACCACGCCGATCGGCCGGGGTCCTGCCGCATCCCGCAGCTGGCGCAGCTTCACCAGCGCCGCCGGCCGCCGGTCGCCCTCGGGGCGCATCACGAGCCGGTGACCGCCCAGCCCGTGCTGCTCCAGCCAGGCCGCGGTGTCGGCCCGGAGCCGGCTGGGCCGCCCGGTGAGGAACACCACCTCGTGGTCCTTTGCCAGCCGGTGGACCAGGTTGACGCCCTCCAGGTGGGGCGGGTCGTCGACGGCGGCGGCGAAGAAGGCGCCCCAGTCCTTCGGCCGCCGCTCGATGTGACGCAACCGGTGCCGCACGTCGGCCACCACCCCGTCGATGTCGACCACCGCCAGGGGGCGCTCGTCGTCCTCGTCTGCCATGCGGCTCAGCCTCACATCTCCAGGACCGCGGCGCCGTTCACACGGTCGGCGGCGAGGTCGGCGAGGGCCCGGTCGGCGGCGTCGAGGGGGTAGGGCGTGGTGGCGACCGTGAGGTGCAGGCGGGAGGCCAGGGCCAGCAGCTCCTCGCCGTCGGCCCGGGTGTTGGCGGTGACGCTGCGCACCTGGCGCTCGAGGAAGAGGTGCTCGGCGTAGTCGAGCGGCGGGACCTGGCTCAGGTGGATGCCGGCGATCGCCAGGGTGCCGCCGCGGTCGAGCCCGGCCAGGGCGACCGGCACCAGGCCGCCGGCGGGGGCGAACAGGATCGCGGCGTCGAGGGGCTCCGGCGGCGGGTCGTCGGCCGCCCCGGCGGAGTGGGCGCCCAGGTCGAGGGCCAGGCGCTGAGCGGCCTCCGACCTGGTCAGCACGTGGACGGTCGCCCCCTGGGCCAGGGCGATCTGGGCGGCGAGGTGCGCCGACGCCCCGAACCCGTAGAGGCCCAGGCGCCCGCCGGGCGGCAGGTCGGCCCGCTTCAGCGCCCGGTAGCCGATGATCCCGGCGCACAGCAGCGGGGCGACGTGCCGGTCGTCGTAGGCGTCGAGGCCGTCCTCCGGCAGGGCGTAGGCGTAGGCCTCGTCGACGACCGCGGCCTCGGCGTAGCCGCCGTCGGCGTCCCAACCGGTGAACGCCGGGTCGACGCACAGGTTCTCCCGCCCCTGCCGGCACCAGCGGCAGCGGCCGCACGTGTGCCGCAGCCAGGCGATCCCCGCCCGCTGGCCGACCGTGAACCGCTCGACACCCGGGCCGACGGCGTCGACGTGGCCGACCACCTCGTGGCCGGGCACCACCTGGGGATGCTGGGGCGGCAGGTCGCCCTCGGCGAGGTGCAGGTCGGTGCGGCACACCCCGCAGGCCGTCACCCGCAGCCGGATCTCCCCTGGTCCCGGCTCCGGCCGGTCCCGGTCGACCAGCCGCAGGGGACGAGTGTCCATCGGGCCCGGCCGGTCGATCACCCATGCCTTCACAGCTCGTACATTTCCCGATGAGGTGTGTCGAAAGCGGGCACCGAGCTGCGTCCTCTAGGACGTAACCACAACCGAGGAGACGAGACGATGCCCCAGTACATGCTGCTGATGTACCACTCCGGCGGCGAATACACCCCGGACCCCGACCAGATGGCCACCGAGCACGAGAAGTGGACGGCGTACCACAAGAGCCTGAGCGACGCCGGCGTGCTGCTGTCGAACACCGGGCTCCAGGGCGTCGAGGCGGCGACCACCGTGCGGGTGCGCGACGGCGAGACCCAGATCACCGACGGTCCCTTCGCCGAGACCAAGGAGGTGCTGGCCGGCTACTTCCTGATCGAGGTCGCCGACCTGGACACCGCGCTGAAGTACGCCGCCGGCATCCCGAGCGCGGAGTACGGCAGCGTCGAGGTGCGCCCGGCCTGGGGCGCCTGACGCCGGTGCCCGCAGACGACGGTCGGCGGCCGGGGACGGAGTGGACGGCCGCCGCCGTCGAACGGGCCTTCCGGGAGGAGCGGGCGAAGGTGCTGGCGACGCTGATCCGCCAGGTCGGTGACTTCCAGCTCGCCGAGGACGCCGTGCAGGACGCCTTCGCCGCGGCGGTCGCCACGTGGCCGCGCGACGGCGTCCCCGACAGCTCCAAGGCCTGGATCACCACCACCGCCCGCCGGAAGGCCATCGACCGGCTGCGGCGCGAGCGCTCGACCGCCGACCGGGTCAGCCGCCTCGCCGAGCTGGCCCGGCTCGACGCCCAGGAGCACCGGCCCGAGGGCGACGCCGGTGCCGAGGTCGACGTCGACGCACCGACCGTCACCGACGACCGGCTGCGGCTGATCTTCACCTGCTGCCACCCCGCCCTGGCCCTGCCGGCCCGGGTGGCACTCACGCTGAAGACCCTCGGTGGCCTCACCACCGGCGAGATCGCCCGGGCGTACCTGGTGAGCGAGCCCACGATGGCCCAGCGGCTGGTGCGGGCCAAGCGCAAGATCGCCGACGCCCACATCCCCTACCGGGTCCCGCCCGACGACGAGCTGCCCGATCGGCTCGGCGGCGTCCTGTCGGTGGTCTACCTGATCTTCAACGAGGGCTACGGGGCGGCCGAGGGCGACCGGCTGGTGCGGGGCGAGCTGTGCAGCGAGGCGATCCGGCTGGGTCGGCTGCTGGCCGAGCTGATGCCCGACGACGCCGAGGTGCTTGGCCTGCTGGCGCTGATGCTGCTGGTCGACGCCCGGCGCCTGGCCCGGGTCGACGAGCGGGGCGACTACGTGGCCCTCGACCGGCAGGACCGCTCCCGCTGGGACGCCGGGCGGGTGCGCGAGGGCCTCCGCACCCTCGACCGGGCGCTGACCCTGCGGAGCCCCGGTCCCTACCAGCTCCAGGCCGCGATCGCCGCCCTCCACGTGCAGGCGCCCCGCTCCGAGGACACCGACTGGGCACAGATCGCCGCCCTGTACGGCGCGCTGGCCCGGGTGTCGCCGTCGCCGGTGGTGGAGCTGAACCGGGCCGTCGCCGTGGGGTTCGCCGAGGGGCCCGACGCCGGGTTGGCCCTGCTCGCTCCCCTGCTCGACGACAAGGCACTCGCCGACTACCAGCCCCTCCACGCGGCGCGGGCCGAGCTGCTCCGCCGCTCCGGCGACACCGCCGGCGCCGCGGCCGCGTACCGGCAGGCCATCGAGCTGACCACCAACACCGTCGAGCGGGCCGAGCTCGAGCGCCGCCTGGCTGCGCTGTAGGAGGCGAGACGTGACGCGGTCGGTGCGCGACCGCTACTCCTCGCTCGACGTGAGCACCTCGGCGGGCTCGGGCGCGCCCCTCCGGCCGTAGATCTCCAGGTAGGAGATGCCGCGGATGCGGTGGCGGGCGACGAGCGGACGGTCGTGGATCTTCTCGCGCACGAGCTCACCGTCGCGCTGGCGGGCGTTCACGTAGACGACGACGTAGTCGACCGGCTTGCCGCCGCCGGGGCGGCTCCCGCAGCGGTAGAACGCCCCGGACTTGACGCCGGACACGACCACGCCGTCGCAGCGGCCGTCCTCCAGCCGGGCCACCAGGGCTCCGGCGCTCTCGTAGCCCTCGCCCCAGCCCACCAGCACCCGGTCGACGGCCGCCGACGAGCCGCCCAGCAGCGGGTCGAAGTAGGCGATGCCCCACGGCCCCACCACCAGGCTGTTGACGACCAGGAGCAACCCGGCTGCGGGCAAGGCCCAGGCCGCCCTCGACCCCAGGCGCCGGAGGTCGAGGCGTTCGACCAGCGCCGCCACCCCCGCGCCCACCGCGACGGCGGCGAGGAGCAGCAGCGGGAGGCCGTAGCGGTCGATCTGCTTCGACGCCAGGCTCAGCAGCACCAACGGTGGGGCCGCCATCGCCAGCAGGGCCGCGCCCAGTCCCCGCAGGCGGCGGCACGCCACCAGGGCGACGACCCCGGCCACGGTGCCCAGTAGCAGCCACGGCGTCACCCGGAACGGGAGCGCCACCAGGTAGAACCGCAGGCCCGGCGTCTCGGTGGCCTCGCCCAGGAAGAACTGGGAGTGGCCGACCTCGCCGATGCCGGCCGACGTCCGCAGGGCCCGCAGCTCCGACACCGGGTCCGCCCACAGCGCCGGGTAGGTGACGAGCACCGTGACCGCCGCGGCCCCCAGCGCCGTGGCGGCGGCTCGGGGCAGCCAGGCCCGACGCTCGCGGTCGAGCGCAGCCCAAGCGGTGAGCAGCACCAGCGGGGGCAGCAGGAACAGCGCCGTCAGCTTGGTGAGCAGGGCCGCGGCGTACAGCACCCCCACCAGGACGGCCGCGCCCCGCCGGCCCGTCCACGGCCCCGGCCGGGGTAGGCCGAGCACCAGCGCGGCGGCCACCAGCGCCCCGACCGCGGTCAGGCTCATCAGCTCGTCGGTGTGCAGCACCGCACCGTGGGCGACCAGGAACGGCTCGGTCGCCATCAGCATCCCGGCCACCAGCGCAGCCGTGCGGCCGACCCACACGGCCAGCAGGTAGACGAGGAGGCCCAGCAGCGCCGCCGTCACCAGGGCCATGCCGACCTGGGCGACGTTCAGGCCGCTGCGGGTGTGGGCGAAGTCGGTCGCACCGCCGTAGGCCTCGGCGTCGTGCCGCGACCACAGGCCCAGCGACCCGCCCAGCCGCCACACGCCCCGGGCCAGCGTGCCCAGCCACATCGTGGTGATGCCCGGCATCGTCGCGGCGGCGCCGTTGGGTGACGCCGACGCCGCTCCGAAGTGCCCCGACGCGATCGCATCCCCGAAGGCCGACGACCGGCCCGTCCAGATGCGCTCGTCCGCGGTCTCGAACGAGGCGGCGGCCGTCTGCAGCCGCAACACCGCGGCCACGCCCGCCACGAGAAGGGGTTCCCCGAGACCTTTCCACGCCCGCCGCACGGGGGCACCTCCCCGTCGATTCCCTGTGCGCAACGCCGGACCCTACCCCCACCGTGTGGACGGACGCCCGCCGGTCGGAGCAGGCAACTACCCGCTCTCGGCCAGGGACTGGAGGGCCGCGCGGGCCCGGCGTCGCTCGTCGGGGTCGTGGGTCGAGGTGGCGAGGTGGCTCAGGCGGGGGTGCCACTCGGCGCGGAGGGCCCGGACGAGGTGGTCGCGGGTGGGCGACGGGGGGAGGCGGTCGACGGTGGCGAGGACGGCCGCGAGGACCGCCAGCTGGTGGTCGACCTCGGTGTAGCGGGCCGTCACGAGCGGGAGGCGCTCCGCCTTGGCCCGGGGGTAGTCGGTGCCGTCGGCCAGCTCGTAGGGCTCCCGGCCGAAGACGCCGGCCAGCAGGGTGACCGTGCGCTCGCTCGGCACCGACAGGCTGGCCTCGACGTGCGACAACCCCACCCGCGACAGACCGATCCGCTCGGCCAGCTGCGCCTGCGTCCACCCCAGCTCGGCACGCAGCTTGGCCACCCGACGTCCGAACGATTCCGTGCTGATGCCAAGTGGCTTAGCAGACAGGTCGCCCGGCGACGGGTACAACCGGAGCATGGCTCGACCGCAGCGTGCGCTCATCACCGGTATCACCGGCCAGGACGGCTCCTACCTGGCGGAGCTCCTGCTCGACAAGGGGTACGAGGTGATCGGGGTGGTCCGGCGCAGCTCGACGGTCAACTTCGAGCGGATCGCCCACATCCAGGAGCGCCTCTCGCTGGTGCCGGGCGACCTGCTCGACCAGGGGTCGCTGGTGTCGCTCGTCGCCGAGCACCGGCCCACCGAGGTGTACAACCTGGCCGCGCAGAGCTTCGTCATGACCAGCTTCTCGCAGCCGGTGCTCACGGGCGACGTCACCGCCCTGGGCACGGTGCGGCTGCTGGAGGCGATCCGCCACGTCGACCCCGACATCCGCTTCTACCAGGCCAGCTCCTCGGAGATGTTCGGCAAGGTCGTGGAGGTCCCCCAGCGGGAGAGCACGCCCTTCCACCCCCGCTCCCCCTACGGCGTCGCCAAGGCGTACGCCCACTGGATCACCGTCAACTACCGCGAGAGCTACGACATGTTCGCCACGTCGGGGATCCTCTTCAACCACGGGTCGCCGCGGCGGGGGCTGGAGTTCGTGGAGCGCAAGGTGAGCGACGGCGTCGCCCGCATCAAGCTGGGGCTCGAACACGAGCTGCGGCTCGGCAACCTCGACTCGCGGCGCGACTGGGGCAGCGCCGCCGACTACGTCGACGCGATGTGGCGGATGCTCCAGCTCGACGGTCCGGGCGACTTCGTGGTGGCCAGCGGCGAGACCCACTCGATCCGGGAGCTGTGCGAGGTGGCGTTCGGGCACGTCGGGCTCGCCTGGGAGGACCACGTGGTGCAGGACGAGCGCTTCTACCGCCCCGCCGAGGTCGACCTGCTCATAGGCGACCCCACGCTCGCCGCCAAGACCCTCGACTGGCACCCGACCACCAGCTTCGAGGACCTGGTGTGCGAGATGGTCGACGCCGACCTCGCCGTGCTCACGTCGCCGGCACCGATGCGAACAGGTTGAGGCCCAGGGCCCGGGACAGGAACCGGGTGGTGGCCTGACCGCGGACACTGTTGCCGGCGGGATCGAGGGGCGGGGAGAACGTGCCGAGGCCGCCCTTGCCGGGCGACGTGGTGACGATGCCGCCGCTGACCCCGCTCTTGCCGGGGAGCCCGACGTCGTAGAGCCACTCGCCGGAGTGCTCGTAGAGGCCGGCGGTGGCGAGCACGGCGAGGACGTGGGGGCACAGCGCCGCGTCGATCACCCGTCGTCCGGTGACCGGGTTGACGCCGCCGTCGGCCAAGGTGGCGCCCATGACGGCCAGGTCGCGGGCGGTGACCCGGAGCGAGCACTGCCGGGTGTAGAGGTCGGTGGCGGCGTCGGGGTCGCCGTAGAGCCGTCCGTAGCCGTCGAGCAGGTGGGCGATGCCGCGGTTGCGCCGGTTGGTGGCCGCCTCCGAGGCGTACACGTCGTCGTCGAGGGTGAGGCGCCGGCCGGCGAACGCCGAGAGCCCGTCGACGATGTGCTCCCAGCGCTCGCCGTCGGTCATGCCGGGCACCAGGCTGGTGGTGGCGATGGCGCCCGCGTTGACCATGGGGTTCGCGGTGCGGTCGGCGTTCAGCTCGATGGCGATCACCGAGTCGAACGGCTGCCCGGTGCTGTTGACCCCGAGCCGCTCGCGGGCGGCGTCGGGGCCGATGGCCTGGCAGACCAGGGCGAACACGAAGGGCTTCGACACGCTCTGGATGGAGAGCTCGTGGTCGGCGTCACCGGCGGTGAAGACGTGGCCGTCGACGTCGGCGACGCAGATGCCGAAGAGGTCGGGCGAGGCGCCGGCGAGGGCGGGGATGTAGTCGGCGACGACGCCGTCGCCGAGGTGCCGGTAGCGGGCGTGGGCCTCGTCGAGCAGGGCCTGCACCCGCTCGCCGGGCGGGAGGTGCCCGGTGGACACCGTGGTCGGGGTGGGCATCGGGTCGTCCGGCGGCACGTCAGCCCACGGCGTTGAGGGTGTCGACGGCCGCCATCAGGTCACCGATGCTGTAGAAGTTCACGGCCAGGTAGTTGGGGAGCAGGCCACGCTCGCGCTCGCACTGCCGGGCCCGGTCGACGAGGAAGTCGTGGGTGTTGACGTTCGTCGCGTCCACCCGGTCCGGGGCGACCCGCTCCACCCAGTGGTTCATGAGGAACAGGCCGGCGTCGTCGGTGCCGCGGTTGGGCGCACACGAGAAGTCCTCGGGCCGTGCGAACCGGTAGGGCGTCTCCTGGATCAACCCGTCGTACGCGTTCTGGTACCAGGCGGGCGGCGGCCCCTCGTCCTCGGCGAACACCACGAGGCGCTCGTCCCGTTCGACCAGCTCGCCCAACGTGGCCCAGTCGCTGCCCGGCTCATGGGTGTGCAGGTAGCGGTCGAGGCCGGCCGCCGTGAACGCCGCCGCGGTCTCCTCGGGCGTGATGGCGTCCTGGACGATGAGTG
The DNA here is from genome assembly GCA_035316325.1 of Acidimicrobiales bacterium. NCBI lineage: Bacteria > Bacillati > Actinomycetota > Acidimicrobiia > Acidimicrobiales > Acidimicrobiales bacterium. The sequence goes on along the minus strand of DATHJB010000019.1, from coordinate 11,908 downwards.
TGACCACCTCGTCGGGGTTGTCCGCCAGGAAGTCGCGGATCGCCGCCAGCGAGTCCAGCAGCGGGATCGCGCCGAGGGCGCACTGGTTGTGGCACAGGAAGGCACCGTCGCGGGCCTCGCGGAGCGGCCCGAGCCGGCCGTAGATCTGCTCGGCCAGGGCGGTGGGCACGGCGGGCTCGGTGTTGGCGAGCTGCTCGGCGGACACCAGCGCGGTCCAGTGGTGGGTGTCGATCAGCAGGGCCCGGACACCGGCGTCGAGCTGGGCCCGGATGTCGCCGTCGTGCTCGGGCCACACGACCACCACGTCGGGGCTCGACATCGAGTTGTGCGTGGCGGCGTAGACCACCTCGTCGTAGCGCCGGTCGCACAGCTCGACATGGCCGTTGCAGAGCCGGACGGGGTCGTACGCCGCGGCCGGGCCGGCCGCCGCGATCAGGCCGCCGGCCACCCCGGCCACCACCACGACCCCGACGGCGACGGCACCGGCGAACGCGGCTCGTCGACCGACCGCGAGCCGGCGGGCGGCCGCGAGACGGGCTGCCACGACGAGCCCGGCGGCGGCGAGCGCGCCGGCGGCGACCGGCACGACCACCAGCCGGCGGGCGGTGCCGGCCAGCTCGTCGGCCACCGTCGCCGAGACGTCGCCGAGCAGGGAACGGAGGCCGCCGGGCAGGTTCCACGTGCCCGGCCCTGTGGTGGTGGCGGCCTCCAGGGGCGACGCCACCATGCCGGTCACGATCACCCAGATCACCAGCATGGCGAGCCCGGCGGCGACGGCCGCGCCGGCCAGGGCGAAGCCGGCCCGCCGGGGACGGTCGCGGCCGAGCCAGGCGATGCCGCCCGCCGCCGCGACCATCAGCACGACGCCGACCACGGCCGTCGCGGGCCCGAACCACCCGGCCGCGTCCCGCACGGTGTCGAGCCGGTCGACGACCGCGGCCTTCTTCCGCCCCGCCCGGTCGGCGATCTCCGTGACCACGTCCAGGTCGCGGCGCCCCTCCAGCGCCGACGAGAGGCGGTCGCTCGCGGTGTCGGCGATCCGGTCGACGTGGCCTCCGGCGGCGGTGACGAGGCCGTCGCGCTCGCCGCCGGCGGCCACGGCGGCGACGACCTGCTCGCGCACCCGCGGATCGACGTTCCCGCCCAGCCCGTCGAGGATGGCGTCGACCACCTGGGCCGGGTCGACCGCCGCGGCGGCGTCGGACAGCACCGGCACCGTGGCCGGCACCCGGCCCGCCGCCAGCTCCTGCGCGAACGCCGCGACCGCCGCCCGGTAGCCGGCCAGGTCGGCGAGCACCTGCTCGTCCGCGGCGGTCGCGAGGAGCGAGCGGACCTGCGTCACCGCCGCCTCGTCGATCCGGGCCAGCACGTCGGTGACGTCGACGTCGCCGTCGAGACGGGCGGTGTCGCCCCGCACGTAGCCGAGGACGGCCGCCACGAACGTCTCGGTGCCGCGGTGCAGCGTCGAGGGCGGCACGGTCCAGCGCAGCGCGGCGGTGCTCAGCTCCCGGGCCTGCGACAGGTCCAGCCGGTCGCGCTGCAGGCCGCCCAGCAGGCCGTCGGCCAGCTCCGCCAGCTCGGGGTCGGCGAGCACCTCGGTGTAGACCCGCTCGTAGGCGTCGTTGCGGGCGAGCGCTCCGGTGTAGAGGTCGGCGTCGAGCAGCCGGCCTCGCACCAGCACCACCGAGGCGGTCAGCAGGTACCCGACCACGAACACCGCGGCCAGCGCCACCAGCGGCCACCGCCGTCCTCCCCCGACCCGGGCCATCGGGGCCTACAGGTGGGCGGGGTAGCCGGGGCCCATCGGGATCCCGATCAGGTACCAGACCACGAAGAAGGCCATCCAGGCGACCAGGACGATCACCGTGTACGGGATCATCAGCGAGATGATCGTGCCGATGCCGGCGTCGGGCTTGTAGCGCTGGGCGACCAGCACGATGAACGGCAGGTACACCATCAGCGGGGTGACGACGTTGGCCGGCGAGTCGCCCAGGCGGTAGGCGGCGAGCACCGTCTGGGGCGCCACGTCGAGGCGGATGAACAGCGGCACGAAGATCGGGGCGAAGATCGCCCACTTGGGCAGCGATCCGGGGATGATCACGTCGAGGATGACGATGGCGATGATGAAGCCCATCAGCAGCCACAGGGCCCCGACGTCGCGGGCCTCGAGGAAGTCGGCCATCTTCACGGCCGCCACCGTCGGCATGTGGCTGAAGTTGAAGTAGGCGATGAACTGGCTGATCAGCAGCAGGAGGAACACCAGGCCGGAGAGCCCCGCGAACGTCTTGGTGATGGCGTTGATCACGTCGACGCTGCTGCCGATCGTCTTGGCGCCGATGCCGAAGCAGATGCCGGCCACCAGGAACAGCAGCGTGATGATGAAGATGAGGCTGTCCATCAACGGCGAGTTGTTGAAGATCGACCCGGTGTCGGGGTTGCGCAGCGGCGCGTCGGGCAGGACGGTCAGCAGCGTCACCACGGCGACCGTCGCGAGCAGGCCCCAGGTGGCGAAGCGCAGGCCCCGACCCTCGCCCACGGGCACCTCCTCCTCGTCCTCCCCGGCGCCGGCCGCCTCGGGGTCGGCTCCACCGGCTCCACCGGCTCCCTCGGCGTCGCCGCCCCCCACGGCGGCGGGCACGTAGCGGCCGAGCGCCGGCTCGGTGATCCGCTGGGCGATGACCGTGATGATCAGCGCCACGAAGACCGTCGACGCGATCGCGAACCAGAGGTTGGCGGTCAGGTCGATCGACATGCTCGGGTCGGCCAGGGCGATGGCCTCGTTGGTGACCTCGGTGAGCAGGCCGTCGAGCGGGGTGAGCAGCACGTTCACCGCGAAGCCGGCGCTCACGCCCGCGTACGCCGCGGCGAGGCCGGCCAACGGGTGGCGGCCGACGCTGAGGAACGCGGCCGCGGCCAACGGTATGAGGATCAGGTAGCCGGCGTCGGTGGCGACGCTCGACAGGCCGCCGACGAACACGATGATGAAGGTCAGCGTCGCCGGCGGCGCGGTGGCCACCAGCTTGCGGATCAGCGCCGCCATCATCCCCGCCTCCTCGGCGACCCCGACGCCGATCATGGCGACGAAGACCACGGCCACCACGCTGAAGCCGGCGAAGTTGTCGACGAACGACGAGAAGATGAAGCCGATCCCGTCCTTCGACAGGAGGCTCTCGATCTCGGTGGTCTCCTGGTGGACCTCCACGTCCTCGTCGAGGTAGGCGTCCGGGTTGGCGACGGTCTCCGGCTGCACGGAGCCGCCGACGTACTCCTCGTGCGCCTCGATCGGCGGCGGCTCGACCACGTCGTAGGTGACGCCGACGTCGAAGGCGGCCAGCACGGCCGACAGCACGACGACCAGCACGCACAGCCCGAGGAAGATGATCGCCGGGTGCGGCACCTTGTTGCCGAGCGTCTCGATGCGGTCGAGCAGCTTCTGGAGGCCGCCGCGCCCCTCGGAGGGGGCGGCGCCGCCGGCGGGGTCGGTGTCCGAGGTGTCGGTGGTGTCGGACATGTCAGGACCTCGGCGTGGCCTTGGGCCCGACGAAGTCCGTCGCCAGCTGGGTCAGCAGGCGGGCGCCGAAGCCGGAGCACCCGGCCGTCTGCCAGCCGGCGTCGCCGGTGCTCTGGGCGGTGCCGGCGATGTCGACGTGCGCCCACGGCAGACCGCCGACGAACTCGGCCAGGAACAGCCCCGCCGTGATCGCGCCGGCGTTGGCACCACCGAGGTTCTTCAGGTCGGCCACCGTCGAGTCGAGCTCCTTGCGGTAGCGCCGCTCCAGCGGGAGCTCCCACACGGGCTCGTCGGTGGCGTCGGCCGCGGCGCGGACCTGGTCGACCAGCGTCGCGTCGTTGCCCATCACCCCCGCCACCTGGGTGCCGAGCGCCCGCATGCACGCCCCGGTGAGGGTGGCGATGTCGACGATGGCGTCGGTGGGCTCCTCGGTGGCCAGCACCAGGGCGTCGGCCATCACGAGACGACCCTCGGCGTCGGTGTTGATCACCTCGACGGTCGTGCCGCCCCGCATCGTGACCACGTCGCCCAGCGCCAGCGCCGTGCCCGACGGCATGTTGTCGGTGCACATCAGGTAGCCGGTGACCGCCGTGGTGCACCCGAGCGCGCCCAGCGCCGACATCGCCGCCAGGATCGCGGCGGCGCCCGACATGTCGTTCTTCATCTGGGCGTGGACCTCGTCGCCCGGCTTGAGCGCCAGCCCGCCCGAGTCGTACATGATCCCCTTGCCGACCAGCGTGAGGTGGGCGGTGGGCTCCCCGGTGGACGGGGCGTAGCGGAGCTTGACCATGCGGGGCGGCTCGGCGCTGCCGGCGTTGACGCCCAGGAGGCCGCCGCAGCCCAGCTCCACCAGGGCGTCCTTGTCGAAGACCTCCACCTGGAGGCCCCGGGCGGCGTCGGCCCCCAGCGCCATGGCCACGTCGGCGAGCCGGCTGGCGCTCAGGTGGTTGTGGGGGGTGTTGGCCAGGTCGCGGGCCAGCTGCGTGACCCCGGCCAGCAGCCGTCCCCGCTCGGCTCCCCTGGCGGCGGCGGTGGACGCATCGCCGTCGCCGTCGACCAGCAGGGTCAGCCCGGTCACGGGGGTGGCCTTGGGCTTGCTGCGCAGCGGGTCGTAGCCGTAGCGGGCCAGCAGCACGCCCTCGGCGACGACCTGCGCGGCCACCTCGGTGGTGACCGCCTCGGTGCCGGCCAGCGAGAACGCCAGGCTCCCGTGCGACGACGCCGCCCGGGCGAACGCCGCCGCGGCATCCCGGAGGGCCGCCGGGTCGAGCGTCGTGCCGTCCCCGATCCCGACCGCCACCAGCGTCGGGTCCGTCGGTGTGGGCACCACCAGCGTCGCTCCCACCTTGGCGTCGAAGCCGGACGCCGCCAGCCGCGCCCGATCCATGCCCAGGCCGGCGGGCACGTCGCTGTCCGCTCCGACGGGGACGCCGAGCGCCGTCACCGTGTCGGGGGCCACCGGGGCGACCCCGACGGCAACGTGCGTCCCGTCCAACGACGGCGTGGGCGTGAACGCGGTGCTCACGAGCTCGGTCGACATCGTCCGGTCCCCCTCGATGGTGGCCACGCTCAACGTCTACGCCCACCCCCACCCCCGGACGTCACCCCATCGGGGTGATCCCCTCCGTCGTCAGGGACGGTCAGGAGCCGTTCTGGAAGCGGTAGCCCATGCCGGGCTCGGTGACGAAGTAGCGGGGCTGCGACGGGTCGGGCTCCAGCTTGCGGCGGATGTGCGCCATGTGGACCCGCAGGTAGTTGGTCTCGTCGCCGTACTGCGGGCCCCAGACCTCCTGCAGCAGCTGCTTCTGGCCGACGAGCTTCCCGGCGTTGCGCACCAGGGCCTCGACCAGGCCCCACTCGGTCGGGGTGAGCCGCACCTCGTGGGCGGGGTCGCCGCCGGTGACCCGCTTGGCGGCCAGGTCGACCACGAAGTCCGGCGTGGTGACGACGGCGGCCTCGACGGCGGGCACCTGGCGGCGGAGCGCGGCACGCAGGCGGGCCAGCAGCTCGTCCATGCCGAAGGGCTTGGTGACGTAGTCGTCGGCGCCGGCGTCGAGCGCCGCCACCTTGTCGTGCTCGGCGCCGCGGGCGGACAGCACGATGATCGGCACCGCGGTCCAGCCCCGCAGCCCGTCGATCACCTCGACCCCGGAGATGCCCGGCAGCCCCAGGTCGAGGATCACGACGTCGGGGCGGTGCCGGGCCGCCAGCTGCAGCGCCTCCTCGCCCGTCGCCGCCAGGTTCACCTCGTAGCCCCGCGCCCGCAGGTTGGTGGCCAGGGCGCGCCGGATGGGCGCCTCGTCGTCGACGACCAGCACCCGGCCCTCGCCCCCGCCGTCGCTCATTGCTTCCCGCTCCTGGCGCCTGCCGGCACCGGGCCGCTCGGGCCACGCTCGCTCTTCGCCGGGCCTCGCTCGGCAAGCCTCGCTACGGACGGATGCTCGCTCATCGGGCGGCGTCCAGCTCGATCACCATCGTGGTGCCACCTCCGGGGGTGTCCTCGATGGTCAGATCGCCGCCCATCGCCCAGGTGAAGCCTCGCGCCACGGCGAGCCCGAGGCCGACGCCCGAGCCGCTGCCCGTGTCGCCGAGACGCTGGAAGGGCTCGAAGACCTGCTCCCGCTGGGACTCCGGGATGCCGCGGCCTCTGTCGACCACCCGCAGCAGGATGTGACCGCCGACCGCGCCGGCCTCCACCCGCACCGGAGCCCGGTCACCGCCGTGGCCGAGGGCGTTGTCGATCAGGTTGGCGACGACCCGTTCCAGCATCGCCGGGTCGCTGCGCACCGGCGGCAGCGTCTCGGGGACGTCGACCAGCACGCCCCGGGCCCGTTCGCCCAGCCCGGCCAGCGCCGCCGGCACGACCTCGTCGAGGCCCACCTCCCGCAGCCGCGGTGTGGCCACGCCGGCCTGGATGCGGCTCATGTCGAGGAGGTTGGCGACCAGGTCGGTGAGCCGGTCCGTCTCGTCCTCGATGGTGCGGAGGAACTCGCGGACGTCCTCCGGCGACCAGTCGACGTCCGGTTGGCGCAGGCTGCTGGCCGACGCCTTGATGCCGGCCAGCGGGGTGCGGAGGTCGTGGGAGACCGCCTGGAGCAGGGCGGTCCGCAGCTCGTCGGCCTCGGCCAGGGCGGCGGCCCGGGCGGCCTGGGCGTGGAGGCGGCGGCGCTCGACTGCCGCCCCGAGCTGGAGCGCGAAGGCGTTGAGCACCCGGCGGTCCTCGGCCGCGAGCCGGCGGGCGCCCGACATCGCCAGCACCAGGTCCTGGCCCAGCGGCCGGGTCTCGTCGGCCGCGTCGGGTGTGTGCGGCGCGCCGTCGCCGGAGGACGCCTCGACCACCCAGCCCTCGCCGGGCGCCCGCCGCAGCAGGGCCGCGCTGGCGAACCCGAAGACGCGGCGCAGGTTGTCGACCAGCACCGGCAGCGGGTCGTCCTCGGCGACCGTGCCGGCCAGGCTGGCCAGCGTCGCGGCCTCGGCGGTGGCCCGGGTGGCCTCGGCGGCCCGGCGGGCGGCGGTCACCACCAGGCGGCTCACGATCACCGCCACCGCCAGGAACACCACCAGCGCCAGCAGGTTCTCGGCCTCGGCGATGGTCCACGTGTGGAAGGGCGGCGTGAAGAACCAGTTGGCGCACAGGAAGCCCACCACCGCCGCGGCCAGCGCCGGAGGCCACCCGCCCACCGTGGCGGTCGTCACCACGAGCAGCAGGTAGAGGAGGAGCACGCCGGGCAGGCCGACGTTGTCGCGCAGGTTGGCCAGCCCCAGGGTGACGAGCCCCACGCCGACGGTCGCCAGCAGCCAGCCGAACAGCCGGAGCCGGGGCGCCAGCAGCTCCGGGCGGGTGCGGCCCCCGGTCGCCGGCAGGTCGCCCTCGGGCGCGAGGTGGGAGATCACGTGGACGTCGATCGGCCCGGACAGCCGCACCACCCGGTTGATCACCGACCCCCGCGTCAGCTCGGCCCAGCGGGAGCGCCGGCTGGAGCCGAGCACCAGCTGGGTGGCGTTCTCGGCCCGGGCGAAGTCGACCAGCGCGGCGGCGATGTCGTTGCCGGCGACCTCGTGGTGGGTGCCGCCCAGCTCCTCGACCAGCTTGCGGTGGGACTCCACCACGTCGCCGGCGCCGACGAGCCCGTCGTCGCTGCGGACGTGCACGCCGAGCAGCTCGCCGTGGGCCCGCTGGGCGATGCGGGCCGCCCGCCGCATCAGCGCCTCGGTGCCCGCCGCCCCGGTCACGGCGACCACCACCCGCTCCCGGGTCTCCCACGGCTCGGTGATCCCGTGGCGCTCCCGGTAGTGCTCGAGGCCGTCGTCCACCCGGTCGGCCACCCACAGGAGCGCCAGCTCCCGCAACGCGGCCAGGTTCCCGGGCCGGAAGTAGTTGGTGAGGGCGGCGTCGACCTTCTCGGCGGCGTAGATGTTGCCGTGGGCCATGCGGCGGCGCAGGGCCTCGGGCGTCATGTCGACCAGCTCGATCTGCTCGGCAGACCGCACGATCTCGTCGGGGACGGTCTCCCGCTGGGGCACGCCGGTGATGCGCTCCACCACGTCGTTGAGCGACGTGAGGTGCTGCACGTTCACCGTCGAGATCACCTCGATGCCCGCCGCCAGCAGGTCCTCGACGTCCTGCCAGCGCTTCTCGTTGCGGGAGCCCGGGACGTTGGTGTGGGCCAGCTCGTCGACCAGGGCGACCTCGGGGCGCCGGGCCAGCACGGCGTCGACGTCCATCTCCTCGAAGGTGGCGCCCTTGTAGGTGAGGGTCCGGCGGAGCAGGACCTCCAGGTCGCCGAGCTGGGCCACGGTCTGGGCCCGGCCGTGGGCCTCCACGAAGCCGACGACCACGTCGGTCCCCCGCTCCGCCCGGCGGCGGCCCTCGTTGAGCATGGCGTAGGTCTTGCCGACACCCGGCGCCGCGCCCAGGTAGATGCGCAGCGACCCCCGTCGGGTCGCACGCTCGGCCTGCCGTGTCTCGCTCACGCCCACATGCTGCCGCCTACCGTGGGCGACCATGCGGTTCGTCCCCTACCACCGCCTCGACGGTCGGCCCCACGTGGTGGTCGACGGGTCGCCCACCGAGGGCACGGCGCTCACGGTCACCCACTGGCCGGGCTACCCGCCGCCGGCCGGCATCGAGGCCGACCTGTCGGCGCAGATGGCCTTCCGGCTGCTGGAGCGGCCCGACCTGGTGCCCGCCGGGGTCGACGTGGTGTCGAACAACCACTTCGACCAGGACGGGCTGGTGTCGATCTACGCCCTGGTCGCCCCCGAGGACGCCTTGCGTCGGCGGGCCTTCCTGGAGGGCGTCGCCTCGGCGGGCGACTTCGCCGTGTCACGGGACCGGGGTGCGGCCCGGGTGTCGATGGTCCTCGCCGCGCTGGCCGGCGGCGACGGCCTCCCCGCCGACTACAGCGAGAGCACCGGGGTGCTCTACGACGACGTCCTCGGCCGGCTGCCCGAGCTGTGCGACCACGTCGAGCTCCACCGCGACGTGTGGGGCGACGAGGACGCCACCCTCGACGCCAGCGACGCCGCCTTCGCCAAGGGCCAGGCCCAGCTGGAGGAGCGACCCGACGTCGACCTGGCGGTGGTGACCGTCGCCGAGGACGCCCCCGAGGCGGGCGGCCACCGCTTCAGTGGCGAGTGGATCACCGGCCTCCACCCGATGGCGGTGAACCACCGGACGGAGCGCCTGGTCGTCGCCCGGCTCCGGGGCCGCCGCTACGACGTGGAGGAGCGCTACGAGGGCTGGGTGCAGCTCCGCAGCCGGCCGCTCCGGTTGCGGCGGGACCTCGCTCCGCTGGCCGCCCGCCTCCAGGACGAGGAGACCGGCGACGCCACCTGGGCCACCACGCCCGTCGGGTCGCTGCTGCACCGGCTCCACCTGGGCGACGGCCAGGAGAGCTCGATCCCCGCCGACCGCTTCGTCGCCCTGCTCACCGACCACCTCCGCACCGCCCCACCCGCCTGGGACCCGTTCACGCCCAACCCCTGACCCGCTGACGTACTGTCCCGTGCCGATGGCGACGAGCGAGGCGCGGGCGACGGGGGCGACGGACGGGGGTGGGCGGCAGGCGCTGATCGACGCCACGGTGGCCGCCATCGAGGAGGACGGCCTGGCCGGGGTGTCGCTGCGGGCCATCACCCGACGAGCGGCGGTCTCGCACGCCGCGCCCGCCCACCACTTCGGCGACAAGGCGGGCCTCTTCACCGCCGTCGCCGTGGAGGGCTTCCGCGACCTCGAAGGCCGGCTGACCGAGGCGCTCCGGGCCGCCCGCGAGCAGGGGCCGGCGGAGCGGCTGCAGGCGCTCGGCGTCGCCTACGTCACCTTCGCCACGTCGCACCGGGCCCACTTCGAGGTGATGTTCCGCCCCGAGCTGCTGCGGCCCGACGACCCCGAGCTGCTGCGGGCCGGCCTGGCGACGTTCGCGCTCCTGCGGGACGCCGTGCAGTCGGCCCAGGACGACGGCTTCGGCCAGGGCTGGAACGTCGACGAGCTGGCCCTCGCCGCCTGGGCGCTCGTCCACGGCATCGTGCAGCTCACCACCTACGGGGTGCTGGGCCAGTTCGGCCTCCCGGTCACCCCGGTGGCGCTGACCGCCAGCCTGACCCGGTTCGTGAGCGACGTGATCGCCACCGTCGGCCGGCGCTGACGCCAGCGCCGACGCACCTCCTGTGCCACCATGGGCGTACTTGACAACGTCAAGCGGGATCGGGGGGAGAGCGTGAGAACGTCGATGCGAACGCTCGCGGGCGTCGTCGGGCCGGCTGCCGCGGTGCTGGTCTTCCAGCTCGTCGCCTTCCCGGTGCCGCTGGAGGTCAGCCTGCAGGGCGTGGTGCTCGGGCTGCTGAACGCCATGGTCGTGCTCGGCCTGACGCTGGTGTACCGGGCCAACCGGGTGGTGAACCTGGCCCAGGCGTCGATCGGGACCTTCCCGGCGGCGCTGGCGGGCGGGATCGTGCTGTTCGGCGGGACCACCCTCGTGGCGACCGGGGCGCTGGCCCTGGGAGCGGGCCTGGTGGTCCTGCTCGGGGCGCTCACGGTGCTGCGCCTGCGGCCGGCGCCGGCGGTCCTGGTCGCGGTCGTCGCGGGGGCCCTCTGCGCCGCCGGCCTCCAGGTCGCCGAGCCGCTCGGCTGGACCGGCGGCCTGGGGGTGGGCCTCGTCACCGCGGTGCTGGTCGGCATCGGCGTCGACGCCATCGTCATCCGCCGGCTGCGCACGTCGCCCCGCCTCGTCGTCACGGTGGCGACGATCGGCCTGGCCCAGCTGTTCGCCATCCTCAGCCTGCTCACCCCCCGCCTGTGGGGCCACGTGGCGCTGGTCGACACCACCGGCGGCAGCCGCACCGGCTTCGACGTGCCCGGCGACCTCTCGGTCACCGTCGGCTCCACGGTCTTCGGCAGCGCCGAGCTGCTGGCGGTGGCGGTGTCGCTGCTGTGCATCGCCGTGGTCACCGCCGCCCTGCGCGCCACCGACGTCGGCATCGCCGTCCGGGCCGCGGCCGACAGCGGCGACCGGGCGCTCATGCTCGGCGTCCCGGTGCCCCGCCTCGAGGCCGGCGTGTGGGTGGTGGCGTCGGTGCTCGCCTTCGTCGCCACCTACCTCCAGGCCGGCATCCTCGGGTTGGAGCTCACCGCCGGCGTCGGGCTGCGGGTGATGGTGGCGGCGCTGGGCGCGATGACGCTGGGTGGCTTCGTGTCGCTGCCGTCGATGCTGCTCGCCGCGGTGTCGATCGGCGTCCTCACCCAGGCGACCGGGCCGGCGGGCGGCCACGGCCTCACCGTGACGGATGCCGTGCTCGCCGGGGTCGTGATCCTGGGGCTGCTGGTGCGGCGCTCGTCGACCCGGCGCTCCGACCGCGACACCACGTCCAGCTGGCAGGTGGCAGCCGAGCCCCGCGCCCTGCCGTTCGAGCTGCGCCGCCGGGTCGGTCTCCGGGGGCTGCGGGTCGCGGGTGTGCTGGCGGTCGTCGGGATCGCGGCAGCGTTGCCCCTCGTGCTGGGCGAGAGCGACGTGCTGCGGGGTTCCACGCTGATCGCGTTGATCCTGGTGGCGCTGTCGGTGGTGGTGCTCACCGGGTGGACCGGCGAGGTGACGCTGGGCCAGATGTCGTTCGCCGCCACCGGCGCCACGGTCGCCGCGGTGACGACGCTGGAGTGGCGCTTCGACTTCACGCTCGCCCTGCTGGCCGCCGGTTCGGCCGCGGCGCTGGTCGCGGTGCTGGTGGCGCTGCCGTCGCTGCGGTGGCAGGGGATCTTCCTGGCGGTGACGACGCTGGCGTTCGCGCTCGCCGCCACGAACTACCTGCTCAACCCCACCGTGGCGACGTGGATACCGACCGAGGACGTGGCCCGCCGCCCGCTGCTCGGCGTGTGGGACCTGTCGGGCCGCACCGCCATGT
>DATHJB010000018.1 GCA_035316325.1 Acidimicrobiales bacterium | reverse complement strand
AGGGCGGCTGCGGCGGCGAGGAACGGGCGGAGCCAGGTGCGGGGGACGCGGCCCTGACGGGACGGGGACAGGTGGGCCGGGAGAAGGGTTCCGTCGCCCGGGCGCAGCGGGACGACGACGGCGCCGGAGCGCTCGACCAGGTCCTCCCAGGCGGGCGGGGACGGGTGGATGTCGTCGGCGCGGGCGCTCAGCGTGGAGCGGATGCGGGCCTCGAGCTCGGTCATCGGACCACCACCTCCCGCAGGGCGCGGAGGGCCCGGTGGATCGCGGTCCTCACGGTCGGCACGCGGCAGCCGAGCAGTTCGGCGATCTCCTTGTCGGGCAGGTCCTCGTAGAAGCGCAGGACGATCGCCGCCCGCTGGCGGTCGCCGAGGGTGGCGATGGCATCCCACATCTCGTCGGCCACCAGCTCGGCGGGGTCGGGCGGGCGAGGCTGGCGCTCGCGTTCGAGCTTCGCCCGCCGACCCCACGAGTAGCAGCGGTTGACGACGGCGGCGCGCACGTAGAGGTAGGGGTCGCGCACCCCGTCGACCTTGCCGCGGGACGCGATGAAGGCGTCCTGCACGATCTCCTCGGCGACGGCCTGCTGCCGGGTGAGCAGGTAGCCGAGCCGCACCAGGTCGCGATAGCGGTCGCGGTAGACGTGGACGAGCCTGTCGTCCCATCTCACCTCGGGCGCGCTGCCGACCGGTACGGCGTTCATCGTGAAGAAGACGCTCGCGCACCCGGAAACGTTCCGCGAAACCGTTCTGTCTTCGCTCAGCCGGCTATCTCATGCTCAGCGAAGACAGAACCAGCTCCTACAGTGGCGCCGATGGCCGATATCACCCGCGACGACGTCGCGCACGTGGCTCGGCTGGCCCGCATCGAGCTCACCGACGACGAGCTCGACACGTTCACCGGCCAGCTCGCCAAGGTGCTGCAGCACGCCCGCGACGTCGAGGCGCTGGACGTGAGCGACGTCCCCCCGACCGCGCACCCCTACCCCCTCGAGAACGTGCTCCGGCCCGACGAGGTGCAGCCCTCGCTGCCGCGCGACGAGGTGCTGGCGGCGGCGCCGGCGGTCGAGGACGGCCAGTTCCGGGTGCCGCCCGTGCTGGGGGAGGCGCCATGAGCGACACGACCGGCGACGACACCGGGAGCGTGGCGGTCACGCCGGAGGCCACCGCCCACCACATCGCCGCCGCCGTCCGCAGCGGGACGCAGCTCGCGGTCGACGTGCTCGACGCCCACCTGGCCCGCATCGAGCGGCTCGACGAGCACGTCCACGCCTTCAACCTGGTGACCGCCGACAAGGCCCGTGAGGCCGCGCTCGCGATCGACCGGCGGGTGGTGGCGGGGGAGGACCCCGGACCGCTGGCCGGCGTGCCCGTCGCCCTCAAGGACAACCTCTGCACCCGCGGCATCCCCACCACCTGCTCGTCCAAGGTGCTCGAGGGGTGGCGGCCGCCGTACGACGCCACCGTCGTGGAGCGTCTGACCGCGGCCGGGGCGATCGTCGTCGGGAAGACCAACCTCGACGAGTTCGCCATGGGCAGCTCCACCGAGAACTCGGCGTTCGGCCCCACCCGCAACCCGCACTACCTGGCCCGGGTGCCCGGCGGGTCGTCGGGCGGCTCGGCGGCGGCGGTGGCGGCCGGGTTCGCCCCGCTGGCCCTGGGATCCGACACCGGCGGGTCGATCCGCCAGCCGGCGGCCCTGTGCGGCGTCGTCGGGGCGAAGCCGACCTACGGCGCCGTGTCGCGCTACGGCCTCGTCGCCTTCGCCTCGTCGCTCGACCAGATCGGGCCGTTCGCCGCCAACGTCGCCGACGCCGCGCTGCTGCTGGAGGCCATCGCGGGGCACGACCCGCGCGACGCCACGTCGATCCCCGAGCCGTTCCCCTCGCTGGCCGACCACCTCGACCGGGGCGTCGAAGGCCTACGGGTGGGGCTCGTCACCGAGCTGACCGACGCCGACGGCATCGAGGTCGGGGTAACCGACCGGGTGCGGGAGGCCGCCGCGGCGCTGGAGAAGGCGGGCGCGGTCGTCGACGAGGTGTCGGTGCCGTCGACCATGTACGGCCTCTCCGCCTACTACCTGATCGCCCCGGCCGAGGCGTCGAGCAACCTGGCCCGGTACGACGGCGTGCGCTACGGCCTGCGGGTCGACGCCGACACCACCGGCGACATGTACGACCGCACCCGCACCGCCGGCCTCGGTGCCGAGGTGAAGCGCCGCATCATGCTCGGCACGTACGCCCTGTCGGCCGGGTACTACGACGCCTTCTACGGCAAGGCCCAGCGGGTCCGCACCCTGATCCTGCGCGACTTCGAGGCCGCCTACGAGCGCTTCGACGTGCTGCTCTCGCCCACGTCGCCCTGCGTCGCCTTCCCCCTGGGGGCCAAGGCCGCCGACCCGCTCACCATGTACCTCAACGACGTGTGCACGATCCCGTCGAACCTGGCGGGCCACCCGGCGATCTCCGTGCCGTTCGGCGTGGGGGCCGGTGGGCTGCCGGTCGGGGTGCAGATCCTGGCGCCGGCGCTGGGTGAGACCACCATGTTCCGCGTCGCTGCGGCGCTGGAGCTGGCGGCCCCCTAAGTTTCTGACGCGATGTCACATCGTGCCTGCTGAGCAGTAGCGTGCGCCGATAGAGGAGGTGGGTTGGCCGACCACCAGATGATCGGGAAGATCGGCCGGGTCACCGGCAGGATCAGCCCAGGGGAGCTCGGAGAAGTGATGGTGCCGGTGCGAGGCGGAACGGAGCACTTCCACGCCTACGCAGACGGTGACGAGACCATCGCGACGGGGACCCGCATCGTGATCGTCGAGTACTTCCCTCCTCGTACAGTCGTCGTCACGCCCATGTGACGACACTTTCGGGAAAGGCAGGGACAGGCGGATGGATTCCGAGTTCGGCCCGTGGATCATCGCGGGCATCGTCGTCGCGGCGATCGTTTTCCTCGTGGTGCTCTTCAAGCTCATGTGGAGGGTGGCGGAGCCCAACGAGGCGCTGATCATCTCCGGCCTGCGTCAGGGCAAGCGGGCGGACTCCGAGTCCGACCTGGGCTTCAAGATCATCACCGGCAAGGGCACGATGGTCATCCCGGGCGTGCAGACGGTGCGTCGCCTGTCGCTCGACCTGCGCCAGGCCGGTCTCGCCATCGAGTGCGTGACCCACCAGGGCATCCCGCTCGGGGTACGAGGCGTGGTCATCTACAAGGTGGGCGACGACTTCTCGTCGATCGCCAACTCGGCCCGGCGCTTCCTCGACCAGCAGGCCGAGATGGACCACCGGGTGCACAACGTGTTCGCCGGTCACCTGCGGGCCATCGTCGGCTCGATGACCGTCGAGGAGATGATCCGCGACCGGGAGAAGCTCACCCAGCTCACCCGGGCGTCGTCCGGCGTCGAGATGGAGAAGCTCGGGCTGATCGTCGACTCGCTGCAGATCCAGGAGATCGAGGACCCGACCGGCTACATCAAGAACCTGGCCATGCCCCACGCGGCCACCGTGCAGCGTGAGGCGCGCATCGCCCAGGCCGGCGCCGACCGCGACGCCACCACCGCCGAGCAGGCAGCCGAGGCCGAGAAGGCCTTCGCCCGCCGCGACAGCCTGATCAAGCAGGCCGGCTACCAGGCCGAGATCGACCAGGCGTCGGCTCTGGCGCAGCAGTCCGGTCCGCTGGCCGACGCCACCGCCCGCCAGAAGGTGGTGGTGGAGGAGACCACGGTCGCCGAGCTGGAGGGCCAGCGCGAGGAGCAGCGGCTCCAGGCCACGGTGCGCAAGCCGGCCGACGCGAAGGCCTACCAGGAGGTCACGCTGGCGAAGGCCCAGCGCGACGCCCGTGTGGCTGCGGCCGAGGCCCGTCGCCAGGAGGTCGAGCTCGACGCCGCGGCCAACGCCCACAAGGTGAAGCTGTCGGCCGAGGCCCACGCCGAGGAGGTGCGGGTCGCGGCGGCTGCCGATGCCCAGCACGTGAAGGTCAAGGCCGAGGCGGAGGCAGAGGCGACCCGCAACGTGGGTGTCGCCCAGGCCGATGCCACGAAGGCGAAGGGCCTGGCCCACGCCGACGCGACGCGGGCCCAGGGCATGGCGGAGGCCGACTCCATCAAGGCCCGGGCCGACGCCATGGCCGAGAACCAGGACGCCGTCATCGGTCAGGAGCTGGCCCAGCAGTGGCCGGCGATCGTCGAGGCGGCCGCCAAGCCGTTCGGCGCGGTCGACCAGCTCATCGTCCTCAACGGCGCCCAGGGGCTCTCCGAGGTCCTGGCCCAGGCGCTCAGCCAGGGCGCGACGGGCCTGAAGATGGCCAGGAACCTGCTGGGCTCCGGCAACCTCGGCGCCGACTCCGAGGACGAGGTCGTCCCCAACGGCTCCACCCCACCGCCGCCGGCACCCCCCACCCCGGCCAGCACCAAGGAGTCGTAGCTCCGCAGGTCATGCTCTGTGTTGCTCTCCCGGTGCCGGCTCCGCCGGCCGCCGGGAGGGCAGCCGCACCTTCGGTCAGCCCTCCGACCCGGCCACCAGCCGGAGGACGTCGTCGGGTGTCGCCGGGCCGCTGTGGATCACCTCGCCGTCCCGCAGCGCCACGCACCGGTCGACCCGCTCGACGTACGACGGGTCGTGGGTCGCCAACACCACGGCGGCCCCGTCGGCGTGGGCCTGGTCGAGCAGTGACAGAAGTGCCGCGCGGCCGGGGGCGTCGAGGCCGACGAACGGCTCGTCGACCAGCAGCAGCTGGAACGGTCGCACCAGCCCGACGGCGATCGACGCCTTCTGCCGCAGGCCACGGCTGAAGCGGGCGGGCAGGTCGTCGGCCCGGTGGGCCAGACCGACGGCGGCCAGCAGCTCGTCGAAGTCGCCGTCCTCGGCGTCGACCCCGTGGAGGCTGGCGATGTAGGCGAGGTGCTCCCGCACGCTGAGGTCGTCGTAGAGCACCGGGTTGTCGGGGATGAACGACGTCGCCGCCCGGGCCTCCGCGGTCCCGACCTCGGCCCCGGCCACCTCGACCGTCCCGTCGGTGAGCTCGAGCAGTCCGGCGGCCAGACGCAGGAAGGTCGACTTGCCCGACCCGTTGTGCCCCACCAGCGCCACCCGCTCCCCGGCCCCGACCTCCAGCGACAGCGGGGCGAGGGCGACCAGGTCGGCGTAGGAGCGGCTCAGGTCCCGGGCCACGAGGACGGGCTCAGCGGACTTGGTCATGGTGGCCTCCCGGGGCGTTGACCACGGCGCGGGTGGCAGCGGCGAGCTTCTCCCGCTGCCACACCCACGCGACGAACAGGGCGAAGAGGACGCCGACCGCACCGGCCGCGGCGCCCGCGGCCGCGACGGGCGGGCGTCCGGCCTCGAACGCGGCCCGTCCGGCGAGCACCGGCAGGGTGCCGGCGGTCGCCAGCAGGAACGGCCGGGCGACCCGGAGCGCCTGCAGGGCGCCGGTCACCTCGGGCGGCATCAGCAGGCCTTCGACGGGGTCGGGGATGGCGAGCAGGCTGACCCCTGCCGCGGCTACGCCCCCCAGGGCGGCCGCCGGCGCGCAGACGAGCGCCAGCGCCAGGCCGGTCACCGACGGCTCGACGACCACGGCGACGCCCGCCCCCACCAGCGCCACGACGGCCATGACGGCGACGGCCACCGCCAGGTGCCGTGCCTGCAGCGACGTCAGCGGCACCGGTACCGAGTCGCTGAGCGTCGGGTGGTCCACCTCCTGGCACATGGCTTCGGCGGCGTCGAGCCCGGCGACGAACAGGGCCAGCCCCGCCAGCACCAGCAGCGGCGTCGTCCCCTCCCACACGCCCCGCAGCGCCAGGCCGGCCAGGACGCCCAGCAGCACCAGGCGACCGACCCGGGCCGCCGGCCAGCGCAGGACACCCCGCAGTCCCCGGCTCCACACCGGGAACCGATCGACGCCCCGGACCCGCAGCCGCACCCAGGGCCGCAGCCGCGGCAGCTCCAAGGCCAGCTGGCGACGCAGCACGACCACCGTACGGACGTCCTGCAGGGTCGCGGCGAAGCGCAGCTGGCCCACCAGCGTCGAGCGGCGCTCGGCCGCCTCGATCGACACGTGCCCCGCCCGCAGCAGGCCGACCACCAGCAGCGTCGCCGACACCGCCAGCGCCAGCAGCCCCGGTGCCACGGGCTGCACCGGCCACAGGCCGATGCGGCCCCACGCCGCCATCGGCGACCCCGGGACGACACCCACGACGTCGGCCAGCGCCGCTCCCACCAGGCCGAACCCGAGCAGCGACCCCAGCCACGACGGCATCCGGCTCGTCGACGCCACCAGCGCCGCGCCGAACCCCAGCGCCACCACGGCGACGGCGTACACCGTGCCGCTCGCCATCCACCCGGCGGCGTGGCCCGGCAGGCGGCGGGCGGCCAGGTGCCCGACGGCCAGGCCAACCACGGCGCCCACGAACACCATGAACCGCAGCTGGCGCAGCAGGGGGCCGCGCAGCGCCCGACCCCGGTCGACCGGTGCCAGCAGCACGTGGCGGACGTCGGCCTGCTCCATCACCAGCGGCCCGCCCCGGCACCCTGAGCGGAGCCCGACGGCCAGGACCAGGGCGGCGACCAGAGCCAGCCAGGCGTCACCGTGGGCGGTGACATCGGCTACCTGGGCGGGGGTGAGGCGGCCGTCGCCGATGACGGCGGCGAGGGCGTAGAAGGCCGCCGCCCCGCCGATGGCCGACAGGTCGGCGTAGTAGAGCGCATCGATCCATTCGATGTCGGCGAGCCGCCGGCGCTTGCGCCACCTCCGCCACTCGGTCAGGGAGTACTCGACGTCGGCGTCCGGGTCGGCGGTGAACATGACGGCGCCCAACATTGCACGTGGGGCGGCCGTTCCTCTCCTTCCCGGTCCCGGAGCCGTGGAATTCACGGTTCGGGCGGCCCCGGGGCGGGGCGTAGCCTGGGGGGATGCCCGAGGAGACGTCCGAGTGGGAGACCGTGATCGGTCTCGAGGTGCACTGCGAGCTGGCGACCGCGACGAAGTTGTTCTGTGGGTGCCCGAACCGGTTCGGGGACGAGCCGAACACCAACATCTGTCCGGTGTGCCTGGGGCTGCCGGGGTCGCTGCCGGTGCTCAACGAGCAGGTCGTGGAGCTGGCGATCCGCCTCGGTCTGGCCCTGCACTGCACGGTGCAGCGGTCGGTGTTCGCCCGGAAGAACTACTTCTATCCGGACATGCCGAAGGACTACCAGATCAGCCAGTACGACCTGCCCATCAACCTGGGTGGGTGGATGGACCTGCCGTCGGGCCAGCGGGTGGGCGTCACCCGGGCCCACCTGGAGGAGGACACCGGCAAGTCGACCCACGTGCGCAGCGACGGCGCCGGGGGCGGTCGCATCCACGACGCCGAGTACTCCCTGGTCGACTACAACCGCTCGGGCGTCCCGCTGCTCGAGATCGTGTCGGAGCCCGACATGCGCGGCGCCGAGGAGGCCCGGACCTACGCCGCTGAGCTCCGCGCCATCCTCCTGGCCACCGAGGCCTCCGACGCCAAGATGGAGGAGGGCTCCATGCGGGTCGACGCCAACGTGTCGGTCCGCCACCCCGGCGCTCCGTTCGGCACCCGCTGCGAGATCAAGAACCTCAACTCGATCCGGTCGCTGGGACGGGCCATCGAGTACGAGGCCCGCCGCCAGATCGACATGATCGAGGCCGGCGAGAAGGTGCGCCAGGAGACCCGCCACTGGGACGACGGCACCGGCCGCACCTCCACCCTCCGCACCAAGGAGGAGGCCGAGGACTACCGCTACTTCTCCGAGCCCGACCTGGTGCCCCTGGATCCCGACGCCGCGTGGATCGCCCGCGTCGACGCCGCCATGCCGGCTCTCCCCGCCGAGCGCCGCACCCGCCTGGCGGAGGCCGCCGCCGTCGAGCCCACCACCGGCGCCGTGGCGATCGCGGTCGAGCGGTCGCTCGACGACCTGGCCGTCGCCGCCATCGCCGAGGGCGCCGACGCCACCCGAGTGCTCACCCACGTCGAGCACAACCTGGCCGTCGACGGTGCCGCCACCCTCCGACCCGACAAGCTGGCGGCCCTCGTCACCATGGAGACCGGCGGCGAGCTGACCGCCACCCAGGCCAAGTCGGTGCTGGCCGAGATGGTCGCCACGGGCGACGACCCGGCAGCGATCGCCAAGGCCAAGGGCTTCGAGGCCATGGGCGACGACGCCCTCACCACTGCGGTCGACGAGGTCATCGCCGCCAACCCCGACGAGTGGCAGCGCTTCGTCGAGGGCGACGACAAGGCCCGCGGCAAGCTCACCGGCTTCTTCGTCGGCCAGGTGATGCGCGCCACCAAGGGCCAGGCCGACGGCAAGGCCGTCACCGCGCTCCTGAAGGAGCGGGCCACCGGCTGACCCGAAATTCACGTGGGGTACGCCCCGCGGGCTGCCAGGCTCTCCGGCATGGATTGGAAGCCCCGCGTCATCGAGCCCGACGAACTGGATGCGGTCGTCGACCTGAGCGCCACGGTGTTCGGTCAGGGACCCGTCGCCTCGGAGAGCTACCGGCGGGAGCTCACGATGGTGGCCGAGGTCGACCGCACGTTCGTGGTCGAGGACGGGCCCACCGTCGTCGGCACGGGCGGCAACTTCACCTTCGATGTCGCCCTCCCCGGGGGCAACTCGGTGCCCCTGACGGCCGTCACCGAGGTCGGCGTGCTGCCCACCCACCGGCGCCGGGGCGTGCTGAACGCCATCATGGGCGCCCTCCTCGACCAGGGTGTGGAGCGGGGCGAGGCGGTCGCGGGTCTCACCGCCAGCGAGGGGTCCATCTACGGCCGTTACGGCTACGGGGTCGCCGCCCGCTTCCAGACCGTGGTGGTCGACACCACCCGCTCGGCCGAGGTGGTCGACGTCGGTGCTGCCGACCCCGGGCGGCTGCGCCTGGTGACCGACGCCGAGGCGGTCGACCTGCGGCCCGCCGTGTGGGAGCGCCACTGGCGGCGGACGCCCGGTGAGCTGGGCCGCAACGCCGCCTGGTGGCGGATGCTCGCCCTCGACCCCAGCGAGGACCGCGGCGGCGCCAGCGCCCGCTACGTGGTGGTCCACGACGACGCCGACGGCATCCCCGACGGGTTCGCGGTCTACCGGATCAAGGAGGGCGGCGCCCCCGGCGGCGAGTACTTCGAGCTGCAGATCGCCGACCTGGCGTCGGCCGACGAGCAGGTGGAGGCGATCCTGCTGCGCTACCTCATGGACGTCGACCTGGTGCGGCAGCTGCGCTGGCGGGACGCGCCGGTCGACCTGGCGCTGCGCTGGCGGCTCGTCGACCCCCGCAGCGTGAAGGTGGAGCAGGAGCGCGACTTCCTGTGGCTCCGGCCGCTCGACGTCGCCCGGTGCCTGAGCGCCCGGAGCTACGCGGCGGAGGGCGGCGGAGTGCTGGAGGTGGTCGACGCCCGTCGTCCCGAGATCGGCGGCCGCTTCGCCCTCGACGCCGGCCCCGACGGCACCGACTGCGCCCGGGTGTCGGTCGAGCCCGACGTGGTGCTCGGCATGGCGCAGCTGGGGGCGTTGCTGCTCGGCGGCGTCACCTGGTCGACGCTCCAGCGGGCGGGCGTCGTGGAGGAGCGCACCCCCGGCACCGTCGACCGCCTCGACGCCGCTTTCCGCCCCACCCGCGCCCCCCACTGCACCACCGGTTTCTGACGAAATTTCGACAGGGATGGCGCCATAGCGACCGTTTCTGTCGAAGTTTCGGGTTGTCAGCGGGTGGCGCCGAGGACGACCCAGGCGTCGCCGGAGAAGCGCCACAGGAGCGACCCGGCCCGCACCGCCATCAGCAGGCCGAGGGCGGCCCACAGCCAGCCGATCCCCAGCCCGAGCACCGCGACCGCCACGGCCGCGGGGACGAACACCGCCGCGGCACCGGCCATCGCCCAGGCGAGGAAGTGCTGGTCACCGGCCCCGATCAGCACACCGTCGAGCACGAAGGCGACGGCGTTCAGCGGTTGCACCACCGCCACCCACACCAGGACGAACTGGGCGAGGGCGATCACGGCGTCGTCGTCGGTGAACAGGTGGGGGAGCAGCGGCCGGAGCAGCAGCAGCAACGCCCCCAGCACCACGCCGAGCATCACGCCCCACTCGATCATCCGGCGCCCCACCGCCCGCGCCTCGTCGCCGTCGCCCGCACCCAGCGTCCGGCCCACGATCGCCTGGCCGGCGATGGCGACGGCGTCGAGCGTGAAGGCCAGGAACGTCCACACCTCGAAGGCGACCTGGTGGGCGGCCACGTCGACGGTGCCGATGCGGGTGGCGACGGCGGTGGCGACCACCAGCGACGCCCGCAGCGCCGCGGTCCGCACCAGCAGGTCACGGGCCACCACCAGCAGCCGCCGCAGGCTGGCCGGGTGGGGCGACAGCGACGCGCCCAGGTGCCGGGCCGAGGCCGCCACCCGCGCCACGTAGAACCCCGCTGCCACCCACTGGGCGACGACCGTCGTCAGCGCCGAGGCGCCGATGCCCCGGTCGAAGCCGTAGACGAGCACCAGCTCCAGCACCAGGTTCAGCAGCCCGGTGCCGATCGCCAGGAACAGCGGCGTGCGGGTGTCCTGCAGGCCCCGCAGGTAGCCGGTGCCGGCCAGCACCACCAGCATCGCCGGCAGGCCCAGCAACGAGATGCGCAGGTAGACGAGGGCGTTGGTCCGCACCGCCCCCTCGGCCCCGAGCGCCCCCACCACTGGCTCCGACAGCAGGTAGCCGACCACGATCAACCCCGCCCCGATGAGCGCCGCCAGCCACAGCGACTGCACCGCCTGGTGGGCTGCCTCCCGCTCGTCGCCCGCCCCGAGCAGGCGGCTCACCGCCGCGGTCGTGCCGTAGGCCAGGAAGATGAACACGCTGTAGAGCGTCAGGAGCACACTGGCGGCGACGGCCATGCCCGCCAGCTGCGTCGTGCCCAGGCGCCCCACCACCGCGGTGTCGGCCAGCACGTACAGCGGCTCGGCGATCAGCGCCCCGAACGCCGGCACCGCCAACCTGACGATCTCCCGGTCGTGGGGGCTGCGCAGGGCGGGACGGGCGCTCACGGCAGGGAGTCTGCGCTGGTGACGAGGAGTCTCGCAGCAGAGTTTCCGCTCCGGCGCGAAGATCTCGCTCGAGGCGATCGGGTGAAGGGGAGGCGGGATGAGGCGGATCACCGCGCGAGGCGCGGAGTTGGCCCTGGTGACGGCGCTGGCGCTGTCGCTGAGCGGCTGCTTCGAGTGGGCGCAGTACGGCTACGACGCCGGGCGCTCGTCGTACAACCCGACCGAGGAGACGTTGACCGCGGACACGATCGGTCAGCTGACCGAGCTGTGGTCGTCACCGCTGGTGCCCTCGCCGCGGAACATCGTGGCGTCGAACTCCCGTCTGGTGATCGCGACGGACACCCACACCTACGGCTTGGATGTGGCGACGGGCGACGTCGTGTGGGACCACCCGTCCTTCGACGGCAGCCCCGTCATCCACGGTGGCCTCGTGTACACGGCCAGCCCCGCGTTCCCGGGCCATTGCGCCGAAGCTGCGCTCGAGGCCCGGGACGTCGAGACGGGTGCCCGCCGGGTCGCCGACGACATCCGGGCGTGGGACGACCCCGCCACCTGCCTCGGCCCCAGCGCCGAGACTGCGGTCGGCCGGCGCTTCGCGCTGCTCCCCAGCTATGGCTACGACGCCCAGTTCAACCCGATCCACGGCATGTTCGCCTACGAGTGGGACACGGGTGTCACCTACGACCTCGGCGGTACGGCCGTCACGATGGACGAGTCCACCGGGCTGTACTTCCCGGGGGACTTCAGCTACGTCGCGGCGGGGCCGTTGCCGGGCAGCGCCAACCCGGGGTGGATCCGCGTCATCCAGACACGCCTCGTGCCGGTGAGCGCCGCCGGCCGCGTCTACCTCGTCCAGCCCGGGGGGACCGGCGAGGCGGACCGCGTTCTCGCCCTCGACGCCGCCACCGGCGCGGATGCCTGGTCGGGCGTGGTGGATGTGGAGGGGGGCAACCTGGTCAAGCCGGCGGTCCGGGAGGGCACGGTGTTCACGGCCGCCGTCGTCGGTCCCCGGCACGGACAGCTCATCGCCTTCGCCGACTGCGGCGCGCCGGACTGCGCACCGGCGTGGACCGGAGCCGAGCCCCCTGTTTCCAACGGCGGCAGCGTCGGCGGTCCCGTGGTGGCCGGCGATCTGGTGTACCTGTCCGTCTACGTCAGCGACGACAGTCCGAACCCCGTCTCGCAGCTCGAGGTCTACGACGCGGCCGGGTGCGGTGCGGCGACCTGTGACCCGCTGACGACGGTCACGGTGGACGGGCAGGTGGGCGAGATGGTCGTGTCGAACGGAAGGGTCTTCGTCGTGACGTCGACCGGTGTCCACGCCTTCGGCCTGCCGTAGACAGCAGACGTCGCCAATTCCGTGCGGACAGGTCTTCGGGCAGGCGTAATCTCCCCGGATGGCCGAAGGGACCGAGAACGAGCAGCGTGTGAACATCAAGCCTCGGAGCTTCGAGGTGACCGACGGGGCCTCGCGGGCACCGGCGAGGGCGATGCTCCGGGCCATCGGCATGACCGACGACGACTGGGACAAGCCCCAGATCGGCGTGTGCTCGTCGTGGAACGAGGTCACGCCCTGCAACATGCCGCTCGACCGCCTGGCCAAGCGGTCGAAGGAGGGCGTGCGGGCCGCCGGCGGCTTCCCGATCGAGTTCACCACCATCGCCGTGAGCGACGGCATCTCCATGGGCCACGAGGGCATGCGGGCGTCGCTGGTGTCCCGCGAGGTGATCGCCGACTCCGTCGAGACCGTGATGCACGCCGAGCGCTTCGACGCCATGGTCACCTTCGCCGGCTGCGACAAGTCGCTGCCCGGCATGCTCATGGCCGCCGCCCGCCTCAACGTGCCGTCGGTGTTCGTGTACGGCGGGTCGATCCTGCCGGGCCACTACAACGGCCAGGCGCTCGACATCGTGAGCGTGTTCGAGGCCGTCGGCGCCCACGCCACCGGGGCCATGTCCGACGCCGACCTCGACCACATCGAGCGCAACGCCTGCCCCACCGAGGGCTCCTGCGCCGGCATGTTCACCGCCAACACCATGGCCTCGATCGCCGAGGCGCTGGGCATGTGCCTGCCCGGCTCGGCGTCGGCCCCGGCGGTCGACCGGCGGCGTGACGACTTCGCCTACGCCTCGGGCCAGGCCGTGGTCGACCTGCTCAAGCTGGGCATCCGCCCCCGCCAGATCCTCACCCGCGAGGCCTTCGAGAACGCCATCGCCGTGACCATGGCGCTGGGCGGCTCCACCAACGCCGTGCTGCACCTGCTGGCCATCGCCGCCGAGGCCCGGGTGGAGCTGGCGCTCGACGACTTCAACAAGGTCGCCGCCCGCGTGCCGCACATCGCCGACACCAAGCCGGCCGGCAAGTACCACATGGCCGACGTCGACCGGGTCGGCGGCGTGCCGGTCGTGCTGCGCCACCTCCTGGAGGCCGGCCTGCTCAACGGCGACTGCCTCACGGTCACCGGCAGGACGATGGCCGAGAACCTGGCCGAGATCGACCCGCCCGCCCCCGACGGCGACGTGATCCACCGCCTCGACAGCCCGATCCACGCCATCGGCGGCATCGCCGTGCTCACCGGCTCCCTGGCGCCGAAGGGCGGGGTCGTGAAGGTGGCCGGCATATCGTTCGACCGCTTCGAGGGCCCGGCCCGGGTGTTCGACGGCGAGGACGGCGCCATGGAGGCGATCCTGGCCGGCTCGATCGAGCCCGGCACGGTGGTGGTCATCCGCTACGAGGGGCCGAAGGGCGGCCCGGGCATGCGGGAGATGCTGGCGGTCACGGGTGCCATGAAGGGCGCCGGGCGGGGGGCCGACTGCGCCCTGGTCACCGACGGTCGCTTCTCCGGTGGCACCCACGGGTTCTGCATCGGCCACGTCGCCCCGGAGGCGGTCGACGGCGGGCCGATCGCGTTCGTGCGCGACGGCGACCGGATCGCCATCGACGTCGCCACCAAGGTCATCGACCTGCTGGTCGACGCCGACGAGCTGGCCCGCCGGAGGGCCGAGTGGAAGCTCCCCGAGCCCCGCTACACGTCGGGCGTCCTCGCCAAGTACGCCCGCCTGGCCTCCGGCGCCGAGCGGGGCGCGATCACCGAGGCGTAGGGCGTCGCCTGGTCCCCGGTGAGCTGGGGGCGGGGGTATGGCGGACAAGTGGCGTAACCGTCTTGCCGGTGTGTGACGGAGTGCGCGAGGCTCTCGGCTGATGCGGAGCGAACATCTCTCTCGCCACCTCGTAGTACTTAGCTAGCACACGCCCGGCTCCCCGCGCGTGTGCACCCCCGGCCTCCCCGCAAGGGAGGTCGTTTCAGTTTTCGTCCGACCTCAGGAGCTCTCCCAGGAGAGGTAACGATGCAGATCTCAGGTGGCCAAGCACTGATACGTGCCCTCGAGATGGAGGGTGTCGATGTGATGTTCGGCCTCCCCGGCGGGGCGATCCTCCCGGTGTACGACCCGATCATCGACAGCCCCATCCGCCACATCCTCGTGCGCCACGAGCAGGGCGCCGGCCACATGGCCGAGGGCTACGCGCATGCCACCGGCAAGCCCGGCGTGTGCATGGTGACGTCCGGCCCGGGCGCCACCAACATCGTCACGCCGCTGTGCGACGCCTACATGGACTCGGTGCCGCTGGTGTGCATCACCGGCCAGGTGCCGTTCCCGGCGATCGGCACCGACGCCTTCCAGGAGTGCGACACGGTCGGCATCACCCGGTCGGTCACCAAGCACAACGACCTGGTCGTCAACGCCCAGGACATCCCGCTGGCGGTCCGCCAGGCGTTCCACCTCGCCACCACCGGGCGGCCGGGGCCGGTGCT
This sequence comes from Acidimicrobiales bacterium, assembly GCA_035316325.1. Lineage (NCBI taxonomy): Bacteria > Bacillati > Actinomycetota > Acidimicrobiia > Acidimicrobiales > Acidimicrobiales bacterium. The sequence goes on along the minus strand of DATHJB010000018.1, from coordinate 7,906 downwards.
GGTCGACGTGCCCAAGGACATCGTCGACCCGATGAACCCCCGCTCGCAGATGGAGTGGTACTGGCCGACCGACGAGGAGGTCCGGGCCAGCCTCCCCGGCTACCGCCCCAACACGCAGGGCCACCCGAAGATGATCCGCCAGGCCGCCGAGCTGATCCTGGCGGCCCGCAAGCCGGTGATCTACGCCGGCGGCGGGATCCTCAAGGCCCGGGCGGCGGAGGCGCTGCGGGAGCTGGCCGAGCTGTGCGAGCTGCCGGTCGTCACCACGCTGATGGCCCGGGGCGCCTTCCCCGACGACCACCCGCTGTGCCTGGGCATGCCGGGCATGCACGGCAACTTCACCGCCGTCACCGCCATGCAGCAGTCCGACCTGCTGATCGCCCTGGGCTCGCGCTTCGACGACCGGGTCACCGGCAAGCTCGACGGGTTCGCCCCGGAGGCCAAGATCATCCACGTCGACATCGACCCGGCCGAGCTGGGCAAGGTCCGCCGGCCGGACGTCCCGATCGTCGGCGACTGCCGCCTGGTGATCGAGGAGCTGATCATCGCGGTGAAGGCCCTGCTCGACGGGGGCGCCGAGTTCCCGGACCGCTCCGGCTGGCGCTCCACGCTGTCGGGCTGGCAGGAGAAGTACCCCCTGACCTACGAGCAGTCGGAGCCGGGTGACGCCCTCAAGCCCCAGTTCGTGCTGGAGCGGCTGCGGGACGGCACCCCGGAGGACACGATCGTCGCCTCGGGCGTGGGCCAGCACCAGATGTGGACCTCGCAGTACTGGAAGTTCAACCACCCCTACACCTGGGTCAACTCGGGTGGGCTGGGCACGATGGGCTTCTCGGTGCCGGCCGCGATCGGCGCCAAGGTCGGTCGGCCCGACCGGATGGTGTGGGCGGTCGACGGCGACGGCTGCTTCCAGATGACCGCCCAGGAGCTGGTCACGGCGGCGAGCGAGCGCATCCCGGTGAAGGTGGCGATCCTCAACAACGCCTACCTCGGCATGGTCCGCCAGTGGCAGGAGATGTTCTACGAGGAGCGCTACTCCGAGGTGTACCTGTCGCCCGACCTGCCCGACTACAAGCTGTGGGCCGAGGCGATGGGCTGCGTCGGGATGCGGGTGGAGTCGCCCGACGAGGTCGACGCCGCCATCCAGAAGGCCAACGAGATCGACGACCGCCCGGTGGTCATCGATTTCCGCACCGACTCCCGGGAGAAGGTGTACCCGATGGTTCCCTCCGGGCAGACCAACGATGCGATCATCGTGGACCCCAGCCAGGGCGAGGGAGGACGATGATCATGAACGCCTTCGGGTCGCACCTGCCGGGCATCGACGTCCGGCACCACACGCTGGTCGTGCTGGTGGAGAACAAGGCGGGCGTCCTGGCCCGCGTGTCGAGCCTGTTCGCCCGGCGGGGCTTCAACATCTACTCGCTGGCCGTCGCCCCCACCGAGGACGACCGCTTCTCGCGGATCACGATCGTGGTCGACGTCGAGTCGTCGCCGCTGGAGCAGATCACCAAGCAGCTGTTCAAGCTGGTCAACGTGGTGAAGATCTCCGAGCTCGACCCACGGGACGCGGTCGAGCGCGAGCTGATGCTGGCCACCGTCCGGGCCGACGCCGCCGCCCGCAGCCAGGTGATCGAGCTGGTCGGGGTGTTCGGCGGGCGCATCGTCGACGTCGGCCACGACGAGCTCACCATCTCGCTCGACGGCGAGCCCCACCGCCTCGACGACCTGGAGGACCTGCTGCGGCCCTTCGGGATCGTGGAGCTGCAGCGCACCGGTCGCGTCGCCCTGCCCCGGCTGGAGCGCACCCCCGGTCTCCGCCCCGTCTCGTCCCGCAAGTCCGCTTGATTCGCCTCGAATCGCCCCGAAAGGAATCCCGAGAAATGGCCAACGTGTACTACGACAAGGACGCCGACCCGGCGCTCATCGCCTCCCGCAAGGTGGCGATCATCGGGTACGGCTCGCAGGGCCACGCCCATGCGCTCAACCTGAAGGACTCGGGCATCGACGTGCGGGTCGGCCTGCGCGAGGGCTCGTCGTCGAAGGCCAAGGCCGAGGCGGCCGGGCTGCGGGTCGTGTCGATCGACCAGGCCGCCACCGAGGCCGACCTCGTCATGATCCTCCTGCCCGACACGGAGCAGAAGCGGGTCTACGACGAGTCGATCGCCGCCCACCTGAAGGACGGCGACGCCCTCTTCTTCGCCCACGGCTTCAACATCCGCTTCGACCGGATCAAGCCCCCCGCCGGCGTCGACGTGGGCATGGTCGCCCCCAAGGGGCCCGGCCACCTGGTGCGGCGCACCTACGAGGACGGCGGCGGCACCCCCTGCCTCATCGCCGTGTCGCAGGACGAGTCGGGCAAGGCCAAGGAGCTGGCGCTCGCCTACGCCGCGGCCATCGGCGGCGCCCGGGCGGGCGTGCTCGACACCACGTTCGAGGAGGAGACCGAGACCGACCTCTTCGGTGAGCAGGTCGTCCTGTGCGGCGGGCTCACCGCCCTCGTGCAGGCCGGGTTCGAGACGCTGGTCGAGGCCGGCTACCAGCCCGAGTCGGCCTACTTCGAGTGCCTCCACGAGCTGAAGCTCATCGTCGACCTGATGTACGAGCAGGGCATCGCCGGCATGCGGTACTCGATCTCGGACACCGCCGAGTACGGCGACCTCACCCGGGGGCCCCGCATCATCAACGACGGGGTGAAGGCCGAGATGAAGGCCATCCTCGACGAGATCCGGTCGGGCAAGTTCGCCGACGAGTGGATCGCCGAGTCGGAGGCCGGTCGCCCGGTCTACAACGACCTGAAGCAGAAGGGCCAGGAGCACCAGATCGAGGTCGTCGGCGCCGAGCTCCGGGCGATGATGCCCTGGATCTCCGCCGGCAAGACCCGGGTCCAGGACGCCTCGGGCGGCTGACCCCTCGGAAATTGCGTGGCTGGCGGTCTCATAGCGGCCGCCAGCCACGCAATTTCGGGTTCGGCGGAACGAGTCAGCCGGTCAGTCGGCGATGTCCTTGTAGGCGACGACCTGGGTGGGGGTCAGTCGGACGACGAGCTCGCCGGGGACGCCGTTGCGGGTGCCGTACTCCTCGGCCCGGTCCTCGCCCATGTACCGGGCGCCGATGCGGGCGGCCCACAGACCGACGTCGGGGAGGTGGTCGGACCACGTGGCCACGCCGCTGAGGGTGACGAAGGAGAAGGGTGGCCGGTCGTCCTGGACGCACAGGGACACCTGGCCGGTGCGGCGGATGTTGCGACCCTTCACCGTGTCGGCGCCGGTGCTCCACACCAGGGTGACCTCGTCGTCCGGCGACACGTCGACCTCGTACCAGATCGGCGCGACGTGGGGGCGACCGTCGGCCCGGGTCGTGGCCAGCGTCGCCGGGCGCACCGGGTCCTGCAGGAACGCCACCAACTCGGCCCGCGACATCTTGTCGTAGCTCACTCGGGGGAGGGTACGGGGGTCCAGACCTCCCGCAGCAGCTCCTTCGCCGACTTCGACTTGAGCGCCTCCGTGGCCCGGGCCCGGCAGAAGGCGTAGCCGGCCAGCGGCTTCACGCCCAGCGGCATCCAGCCGAACTGGCGCGCCACGTCGTCGCCGTAGAGGAGCGCCGCCCGGCTGGACAGCTCGGTGTCGTCGGCGAAGACGTCGAGCGCGGCAGCAACCGAGCGGTCGCCGGGGTCCTCCTCGGCGGGGGGCTCCGGCGACGAACCACCGGCGTCGGCGACCGCGACCGCCAGCCCCTCCTGCCCGGCGGCGTGGGCGACCGAGCGCGGCGGCTTGTGCAGCAGCGCCCACCCGACGCGCACCGTCTGTGCCGTCGTCGCCGCCCGCAGCGTCTCCTCGCCGGCGTCCTCGCCGGTCCAGAGCACGATCTCCCGCCAGCGGCGCCCGCCGAGCCGGTGCTCGATCTCGGTGGCCAGCCGGTCGGTCCACACGCCGGGGGTCGCCACGGTGATCGAGAGGTCGATGTCCTCGTCGAGCCCGAGCTCCTCGGCGTAGTGGTTGGCGGTGTCCTTGGCCTTGTCCTCGGCGTCGATGGCGAGCAGGGCCTCCACCGTGCCGAGGGCATCCTTCGAGGTCATCGGGTTGTAGCCCGACACCGGCGCCCGCTCGCTGGACAGTTCGACGTAGCGCTGGAAGCGCGGCGACTCCGGCCCGCCCTCGGTCGACAGCCGGTAGACGTCGGCCATCGCCGCCAGGGTCGGAACTATGCGTACCGCCATCGGACTAGCAGTATGGCCGGGCCGGGCAGGTTAGTGCCCGAAATCTTGCGGATCGCGCTCCTGCACGTGCGGTCGGTGCTACGCGGAGAGAGCTTCCGCCACGTGGTCGATGCACCGGGTGAGGGCCTCGACATCGGCCGGGTCGACCGCCGGATACAACGCGATCCGCAGCTGGTTGCGGCCCAGCTTGCGGTAGCTCTCCGTGTCGACCACGCCGTTGGCGCGCAGCACCGCGCTGACGGTGGTGGCCGGCACCGCGTCGTCGAGGTCGATGGTGGCGACCACCGTGCTGCGCAGCGCCAGGTCGGTCACGAAGGGCGTGGCGTAGTCGGAGGCCTCGGCCCAGCCGTAGATCGTCTCGGCCGACTTGTCGCACCGGGCCGCGGCCCACGGCAGGCCGCCGTTCTCGTTGATCCACTCCACCTGCTGCTGGGCCAGGAAGATCGTGGCTAGCGCGGGGGTGTTGTAGGTCTGGTCCTTGCGGCTGTTGTCGACCGCGATCCCGAGGTCGAGGGACGCCGGCGTCCAGCGGTCGGCGCTCAGCCGCTCGATGCGCTCGACGGCGGCGGGCGACAGGGCCGCCAGCCACAGCCCGCCGTCGGAGGCGAGGCCCTTCTGGGGGGCGAAGTAGTAGGCGTCGGCCTGGGCGGGGTCGAAGCGCAGGCCCCCGGCAGCCGACGTGGCGTCGACCAGCACCAGGGCGTCGTCGGCGGCGCCGGCGGGGCGGGCGAACGCGGTCATCACGCCGGTGGACGTCTCGTTGTGGATGAGGCAGTAGGTGTCGACGTCGGCGGCGGCCACCGGGTCGACCGCCGAGCCCGGCTCCGCGGTGAGCACCGACGGGTCGTCCAGGTGGGGGGCCGCGGCCACCACCTTGGCGAACTTGGAGGAGAACTCGCCGAAGCTGACGTGCTGGCTGTGCCGGTCGATCAGGCCGAACGACGCCGCGTCCCAGAAGGCGGTGGTGCCGCCGTTGCCGAGCGCGATCTCGTAGCCGTCGGGCAGGGACAGCAGCTCGGCCAGCCCGTTGCGCAGCGCCGCCACCGTGAACCGCACCCCGGCCTGGCGGTGCGACGTGCCCAGATATGTCGGCCCGGTCTTCGCCAGCGCCTCGACGGCCTCGAGCCGGATCTTGGAGGGACCGCTGCCGAAGCGGCCGTCGGCGGGCAGGAGGCTCGCGGGGATGGTTATGGCTGGGGTGGGGGCACTCATCGCGTGCCACTATCGCGGCTGGTCCAGATGAGGAGCCAGCCCGTTGTCCACGCACAGGATCAGCACGCGCGTCGCCGCCATCACCGAGTCCGCCACCCTTGCCGTCGACGCGAAGGCCAAGGCCCTGCGCGCCCAGGGTGAGCCGGTCATCGGCTTCGGCGCCGGCGAGCCCGACTTCCCGACGCCGCCGCACATCGTCGCCGCCGCCGTCGAGGCGTGCGCCGACCCCCGCAACCACCACTACACGCCCGCGGGCGGGTTGCCCGAGCTGCGGGAGGCGATCGCCGCCAAGACGCTGCGGGACTCCGGCTACGAGGTCGACGCGAAGCAGGTGCTGGTCACCAACGGCGGCAAGCACGCCGTCTACAACACCGTGCTCACGTTGATCGACGAGGGCGACGAGGTGCTGCTGCCCGCCCCCTACTGGACCACCTACCCCGAGCCGATCCGGCTGGCGGGGGGCGTGCCGGTGGTGCTGCCGACCGACGAGTCGTCCGGCTTCCGGGTGACGGTCGACCAGCTCGAGGCGGCCTGGACACCGCGCACGAAGGCGCTGGTGTTCGTGTCGCCGTCGAACCCCACCGGTGCCGTCTACCCGCCCGGGGAGGTCGAGGCCATCGGGCGCTGGGCCGCCGAGCGGGACGTGTGGGTGATCACCGACGAGATCTACGAGCACCTCACCTACGGCGACCACCGGTTCTCGTCGATCGCCACGCTGGTGCCCGAGCTGCGGGACCGCTGCGTGGTGCTCAACGGCGTCGCCAAGACCTACGCCATGACGGGGTGGCGGGTCGGCTGGATGATCGGGCCGCCCGACGTGATCGCCGCGGCCGCCAACCTGCAGTCGCACGTCACGTCGAACGTGGCCAACGTGTCGCAGCGGGCGGCGCTGGCCGCCGTGTCGGGGCCTCTGGATGCGGTGGCCGAGATGCGGGCGGCGTTCGAGCGGCGGGGCCGGTCGATGGTGAAGCACCTGGAGGGCATCCCGGGGGTCGCCGTGCTGGAGCCGGAGGGGGCGTTCTACGCCTTCCCCAACCTCTCGGCCTACCTGGGCAAGACGCTGCGGGGGCGTTCCATCGGGTCGACGCTCGACCTGTGCGCCGTGCTGCTCGAGGAGGCCAAGGTGGCGGTCGTGCCGGGCGAGGCGTTCGACGCTCCCGGCTACGCCCGTCTGTCGTTCGCCCTGGGTGACGACGACCTGGGCGAGGGTTGCACCCGCATCGCCGACCTGCTGTCCGAGGTCACCCTGTGAGCGGACTCCACCCGAAACTTCGACAGAGATGGCGCTCTAGCCACCACTTCTGTCGAAATTTCGGTGAGAGATGAGGGTCGTCTCGGCGTACGGGTCGTGGTCGACGCCGATCACGTCGGAGCTGGTGGTGAAGGCGGCCGCCGGGCTGGGAGGCGTCGCCCTCGACGGCGACGCCGTGTGGTGGTCGGAGCTGCGGCCGGAGGAGGGCGGCCGCACCCAGCTGGTGCGGTGGCGGGCCGGCGAGACGGCCGAGGCCCTGCCCGACGGTGTCAACGCCCGCACCGCGGTCCACGAGTACGGCGGCGGCGCCTGGTGGGTGCGCGACGGCCGGGTGTGGTTCACCGACTGGGCCGACCAGCGCCTCTACACGCTCGACGCGACGGCGGGTCCGGCCGGCGTCGCTCCGGTCCCGGTCACGCCCGAGCCGGCGATCCCGCGGGGCGACCGCTGGGCCGACGGCGACGTGTCGGACGACGGGCGCTGGCTGGTCGTCGTCCGGGAGTACCACCCGGGCGAGAGCGAGGCGGTCAACGAGCTGGTGGTGGTCGACACCACCGGTGAGCTGGAGCCCCGGGTGCTGGTGTCGGGGCCCGACTTCGTGGCGGACCCCCGCCTGTCACCCGACGGCTCGCAGCTGTGCTGGCTCCGGTGGAACCACCCCGACATGCCCTGGGACGCCACCGAGCTGTGCGTCGCCGGGCTGACCTGGTCCGACGAGGGGCCGACGGTCGGGGAGACCCGGGTCGTCGCCGGGGCGGAGGGCGGCGAGAGCGTGTTCCAGCCCCGCTGGGCCGACGACGGGTCGCTGTGGTTCGTGTCGGACCGCACCGGCTGGTGGAACCTCTACCGCCGGCTGCCCGAGGCCGAGCCCGAGCCCGAGCCCGACGGCGCCGTCGAGCCCATGGTCCTGCTCGAGGGCGAGATCGGCGTCCCCCAGTGGGTGTTCGGGCAGTCCCGCTACGCCTTCCTCGACGACGGCCACGTCGTGTTCGCCTACCAGCACGACGGCGTCGACCACTTGGCGGTGCGCACGGCGGACGGCGGCGTCGACGACCTCGACGTGCCCTACACCTCGATCGCCTCGGTGCAGGCCGACGGCAACGACGTGGTGTTCGTCGGCGCCTCCGCCACCACCGAGCCGGCGGTCGTCCGCCTGCGCCTGCGGATGCGGCTCGACAACGCCGGGGCCGAGGGCGGCGAGAGCGTGTTCCAGCCCCGCTGGG
>DATHJB010000017.1 GCA_035316325.1 Acidimicrobiales bacterium | reverse complement strand
CCGGGCACTTCGTGGTCAACGTCCTCGCCGACGACCAGGAGGACGTGAGCCGGGTCTTCGCCTCGTCCGGCGCCGACAAGTTCGCCGGGCTGGGGTACCGCCCGTCCGCGGCCAGCGGGGCGCCGGTGCTGACCGGGGCGCTCGCCTGGATCGACTGCGAGCTGGCGGACGTGCACGAGGCCGGCGACCACTGGATCGTCCTGGGCCGGGTCCACGACCTCGGCGTCGGCCACGAAGGCGGCCCGTTGATCTTCTTCCGAGGTGGCTACGGCCGGGTCGGCCTGTGATCTACGCCCTGGGCGACCTGGAGCCGACGATCCACCCGGACGCCTACGTGCACCCGGATGCGGTGCTGATCGGGCTGGTGGAGCTGGGTCCCGAGGCGTCGGTGTGGCCGTCGACGGTGCTGCGGGCCGACAACGCCCCGATCGTGGTGGGCGCCCGCACGTCGATCCAGGACGGCACCGTGATCCACGTGGCGCCGGGCCTGCCGACGCTGGTGGGCGCCGACTGCGTGATCGGCCATCTGGTGCACCTGGAGGGCTGCACGATCGAGGACCGGGCGCTGGTGGGCTCGGGGTCGGTGGTGCTGCACCAGGCGATCGTGCGGACCGAGGCGCTGGTCGGCGCCAACGCGCTGGTGCCGGGGGGCATGGAGGTGCCGAGCCGGGCGATGGCGCTGGGCGTGCCGGCCAAGCTCCGGCTCGACGCGGTGGACCCCGAGCTGATGATCGACCTCGGCGCCCGCTCCTACGTCGAGCGATCGGCCTGGTACCGCAAGGACCTCCGCCGCCTCGACTGAACGAGCGCTCTGAGGCTCAGGCCTCGGAGGCGAGGTAGTCGAAGGCCGAGAAGGGCAGGTTGCGGGCGACGGTGAAGGCCGCCAGGGCGCCCACCAGCGTGACCGCCAGCCAGGCGGGCAGGCGCAGCTGACGCTCCGGGCGGCCGAAGAGCGGCAGCAGCCACAGCCCCAGCAGCAGTGCGAAGGCGCCGAGGAGACCCGGCAACAGCAGGTTGTGGTCGAGGGCCTCGCCGATGCGGCCGTGCAGCAGGGCGTTGGTGCCCCGCAGGCCGCCGCACGCCGGGCAGTCGATCCCCAGCAGCCAGCGGCTCGGGCAGCGGGGGTAGGTGCCGGTGCCGTCGGGGTCGGCGAGGAACACGTAGCCGGTCACGCCGGCGATCCCGCCCAGCACGGCCAGCCGGCTCACGACGCCCCGGCGGTCGACGTCCGCCGTCTCCGGCGACACCACGGGGACCAGGTCGGAGGCGCTCACCACGGCTCACGGTAGCGTCGCCCCCCAACGGGAGGGGGAGCGATGCCGGTGGTGCACGGTCTGTATCGGTACCCGGTCAAGTCGATGCGGGGCGAGGTGCTCGACGAGGCCGTGGTCGGCCCGGCGGGGGTGCTGGGCGACCGGGCCTACGCCCTGATCGACCAGGTCGACGGGAAGATCGCCAGCGCCAAGAACCCTCGCAAGTGGGCCGGGCTGCTCGGCTTCGCCGCCCGGTTCGTCGACGAGCCGACGGTTGCCGGCCCGCCGCCGCCCGTGGTGATCACCGGGCCCGACGGCGCGGTGCGCTCCGACGATCCCGACGTCGACACCTGGCTGTCGAAGGCCCTCGGCCGCGACGTGCGGCTCGCCGTGGCGACGCCCCACACCACGGGTCTGGAGTTCGAGGAGGTGTGGCCGGACATCGCCGGCCTCGCGCCGGAGGAGTTCGTCGACCAGACCGCCATCGGCCGTGAAGAGGACGGCGACGTGGTCAGCGCCATCCCGGCGGGGCTGTTCGCACCACCCGGGACGTTCTTCGACCTGTCGGTGGTGCACCTGCTGACCACGGCGACGCTGGCGAGGCTGGCGGAGCTCGACCCCGAGGCCACCTTCGACGTGCGCCGCTACCGGCCCAACGTGCTCCTCGAGGCCGAGGCCGAGGCCGCGGGTGAGGGCTTCGTGGAGAACGACTGGGTCGGACGGAAGGTGGTGCTGGGCGACGACGGCGCGACGCTCGGCGTCCAGCTCCCGACCATGCGCTGCGTGATGACGACGCTGGCGCAGGAGGAGCTGCCCCGCGACCGCCGCACCCTGAGGACCATCGCGGCCCACAACCGGGTGGAGATCGCGGGCTTCGGGACGTGGGCCTGTGCCGGGGTCTACTGCGAGGTGCAGGCGGGCGGTCGAGTGCGCGTCGGCGACCACGTCCGGGTGCAGGCCGACTGACCGTTCCGAACCCCGGCTCGGCACAACCCGGGCCGGTTTCGTACCATAGGGAGTGGACGTAGCGGAACGGGCATGGCGGGTCGCCCGGGCACAGTCGCGGCCCGGAAGGACTCGTCCACCCCGCCGCTAACCTGACCGCCGGGTCAGGCGCCAGGGCAGGGGGGTCATAGCGGGACATGGCGGAGCGGATGGGCCAGGACACGACCTCGGCAGCCGGCTGGGGTCTCATCCGTGCGGAGGCTCGTCAGCAGCGAAGAGGCATCGCCGCCGCCGTCGCCGCCGGACTGGTGTGGACGGCCGCCAAGGTCAGCACCGGCGTGCTGGTGAAGCAGGCCATCGACGAGGGCATCAAGGCCGACGACGCGGGTGCCCTGCGCACCTGGTCGCTGGCGCTCGGAGCCGTCGCCGTCGTCTCGGCCGTGTTCACCGGCCTGCGCCGCTACCACGCGTTCCGCGTCGCCCGCTGGGTGGAGACCGACCTGCGCGAGCGGATGTTCGCCCACCTGCAGCGGCTCCACTTCGGCTTCCACGACCGGGCCCAGGCCGGCGAGCTGATGAGCCGGGCCAACACCGACCTGCAGCAGGTGCAGGCGTTCCTGGTGCTGGTCCCGCTGACGATCTCCAACGGCGCCACCGTGCTGGCGGTCACCGCGATCCTCGTCGCCATCGACCCGCTGCTCACGCTGCTGGCGCTGGGGTCGCTGCCGCTGATGAACGTGCTGGCCACCCGCTTCTCCCGGCGCCTGCACCCGTTCGTGACCGGCATCCAGCGGGAGTCGGCGGAGCTGGCCGCGGTGGTGGAGGAGTCGGTGGCCGGCGTGCGGGTGGTGAAGGGGCTCGGCGCCGAGCAGATCCAGGCCGCCCGCCTGCAGGTCGAGGCCGACGACGTGTTCAGCGAGTCGCTGGGCGCCGCCCGCACCCGCGCCCAGTTCGTGCCGGCGCTGGAGCTGCTGCCGATGATCGGCTTCATCGCCGTGCTCGGCTACGGCGGCCACCGGGTGCTCGAGGGCAGCCTCAGCCTGGGCGACCTCGTCGCCTTCAACGTGTACGTGACCATGCTGATCTGGCCGCTGCGGATGCTCGGCTGGATCGTGGCCCAGGCGCAGCGGGCGGCGGTGTCGGCGGGCCGGGTGCAGGAGGTGCTGGCCACCGAGCCGGAGGTCACCGACCCCCACCACCCGGTGTCGCTGCCGGCGGTCGTCCGGGACCGCGGCACCGACGGCCCCGGCGGCAACGGCGGCTCGACGGACGGGCCCGTCGGCGAGGTGCGCTTCGAGGACGTGACGTTCGGTTACGGAGGGGCGCCGGTGTTCGCCGGGTTCGACCTGACCATCCGGCCCGGCGAGTCGGTGGCCCTGGTGGGCTCCACCGGGTCGGGCAAGAGCACGATCGGCCGGCTGCTGCCCCGCTACTACGACGTCGACGGCGGTCGGATCCTGCTCGACGGCGTCGACGTGCGCGACGTGGCCCTGCGGGAGCTGCGGCGGGCCGTCGGGATCGTGTTCGAGGAGACGTTCCTGTTCAGCGACACCGTGGCCATGAACATCGCCTTCGCGGACCCGGGCGCGGCGCCGGAGGAGGTGGTGCGGGCGGCCCGCCTGGCCGGCGCCGACGACTTCGTGCGGGGGCTGACCGACGGCTACGACACCCGCATCGGCGAGCGGGGCTACTCGCTGTCGGGCGGCCAGCGGCAGCGCCTCGCCATCGCCCGGGCCATCCTGGCCGACCCGCGGGTGCTGATCCTCGACGACGCCACGTCGGCCGTCGACCCCACCAAGGAGCACGAGATCCGCGGCGCCCTCGGCGAGGTGATGGCGGGTCGGACGACGCTCGTGATCGCCCACCGGCCGGCGACGATCGCCCTGGCCGACCGGGTGGTCCTGATCGACGGTGGCCGGGTCGCCGCCACGGGCACGCACGACGAGCTGCTGGCGACCAGCTCGCGGTACCGCGAGGTGCTCGCCGCCAACAGTGACAGGGGAGCGACGCATGTGGCGTAGCGCCGGTGTGAGCGACGAGGAGCGCCTCGACGTCAAGCAGGCGGGCTCGGTGATGCGGCGCGCTGCGGCCCGGCTGCGGCCCCAGCGCCGGCGGGTGCTGTTCTCCCTGGCCATGGTGATGCTGTGGACCGCCACCGTGCTGGCCGGGCCGCTGCTGGTCCGCTGGGGCATCGACTCGGGCATCGAGCGCGACGACGGCGGCGTCCTCGACCGGGCGGTGATCGGCTACGTGATCGTCGCCGCCCTCGCCTACCTGGCCAACCGGGTGCAGTTCATGTCGATCAGCCGGATCGGCGAGGAGTTCCTCCGCGACCTGCGCATCAGCGTGTTCGCCCACCTGCAACGCCTGTCGATGCCGTACTACGACCGCGAGAAGGCCGGCGTGATCGTGTCGCGCATGACCTCCGACATCGACTCGCTGGCCGAGCTCGTGCAGATGGGCCTGGCGATGTTCGTGAGCAACGGCCTGCTGCTGGTGATCTCCGTGGTGGTGCTGGCCACCGTGTCGTGGCAGCTGCTGCTGGTGTGCGCCCTGGCGATGCCGCCGGTGATCGTCGCCAGCATCAAGTTCCAGCGCGACTCCAACGAGGCCTACCTCGACGTGCGCGAGGACATCGGCTCCACGCTGTCGCACCTCCAGGAGGGCATCGCCGGGGTGCGGGTGGTGCAGGCCTTCGCCCGCGAGGACGTGGAGGTCGACCGCTTCCGCACCCGCAGCCGGCGCCTGTTCGACAGCCACATGCGGTCGGTGTGGGTGTCGGCCTGGTACATGCCGGTGATCGAGCTGGCCGGGTGGGGCACCACCGCCCTGGCGCTGGGCTTCGGCGGCTGGCTGGTGCACGACGGCAGCGTCTCGGTGGGGACCGTGGCGTTCTTCGTGCTGGCCCTGGCCAACCTGTTCGAGCCGCTGCAGCAGCTCAGCCAGCTGTTCAACATGGTGCAGTCGGCGGCGGCCGGGCTGCACAAGCTGTTCGACCTGCTCGACACGCCCGTCGACGTGCCCGAGCGGCAGGCGGCCGTCGACCTGCCGGCGAGGGGCGACATCGAGGTCGACGGGGTGAGCTTCGCCTACGAGGTGGTGGCGGACCCCGATGCCGAGGAGACCCGCGACGTCGACCCCGACCCCGTGCTGTCCGACGTGTCGCTGTCCATCCCGGCCGGCTCCCGCCTGGCGCTGGTGGGGCCCACCGGGGCGGGCAAGTCGACCCTGGCCAAGCTGATCGCCCGGCTCTACGACCCGACCGAGGGCCGGGTGCGCTTCGGTGGCGTCGACCTGCGGGACGCCACGTTGGGCTCCCTGCGCGATCGGGTGGTGGTCATCCCCCAGGAGGGGTTCCTGTTCAACGGCTCGATCCGCGACAACGTGCGGCTCGCCCGGATCGACGCCGGCGAGGAGGAGGTCGACGCCGCGCTGCGGGCGGTCGGCGCCTACGAGCGCTTCGCCGCCATGCCCGAGGGCCTCGAGACGGAGGTGCGCGAGCGGGGCAGCCGGCTGTCCGCGGGGGAGAAGCAGCTCATCTCGCTGGCCCGGGCGGCGCTGGCCAACCCGGCGGTGCTGGTGCTCGACGAGGCCACGTCGAGCCTCGACCCCGGCACGGAGGCGTTGGTGGAGGACGCCGTCGACCGGCTCCTCGACGGCCGCACGGTGGTGGTGATCGCCCACCGCCTGTCGACCGCCGAGCGCTCCGACCGGGTGGGCGTGGTGGCCGACGGCGAGCTGGTGGAGCTGGGCAGCCACGACGAGCTGCTCGACGCCGGCGGCCACTACACCAAGCTCTACGCCACGTGGATCGCCGGGGGTGCCTCGGTGGCCGACGACACCGATACCGAGCCCGAGACCGACGCCGTCGGCGCGTAGGCGCGCCGAGGCGGTGCGTCCTCCGCGCGGGACGCACCGCCTCGCCGACCGTGGTGGCTACTCGACCACCCGCACCAGCAGCTCGACGTCGAACTGGATGTTCGGGTTGCCGCCGCTGCCCATGCAGTCCGACGAGTCGAGCTTGAGGAAGACCTCGTCGGCGTCGTTCACGTCAGTCGGCTCGATGATGTCGATCTGGTCCTCGGAGGCGGAGTCGCCGCCCTGGTCGCTGTAGGCGTAGAACGTGTCGGCCTTGTCGACGAGGTAGGTGGCCATGCAGTGGAGGTCGCTGTCGCCGTTCGGGTTGCCGGCCGTGTACACCTCGGCCTCGACCCGGCTGCCCGGCTCGATCTCGAACCGGTAGAAGTTCACCTCGCCGTGGACCACGGTGTCGACGTACTGGGTGTCCAGCTCGCCCGTCTCGGCGTCGCGAGGGATGGCCGCGCCCGTCAGCTCCTGGCCGCGGGTCTCGATGCGGCGGGTCTCCCGGGCCGAGACGTCCTCCAGGGTGGAGGCCAGGTCGCCGGCCTCGGCGACGTCGGTGAACTGGCCATCGGTCGCCTCCGCGATGCAGGTGAGCTGGTCACGGGCGGTCTGGTTGTCGCCGAGGGCGAACCCGACCGTGTTGACGACCACCTCGACGCCGTCGGCCCGCAGGTCCTGGGCGATCTGGCAGGGGTCGGGCGGGGCGCAGGTGTCGTCGCCGTCGGACACCAGGATGATCGTGCGCGGGCCCTCCGGCGGCAGGTCCTTGGCCGCCTCCTGCAGGGAGTAGCCGATCGGCGTGAAGCCCTTGGCCTGGTAGCCGTCGATGGCGTCGTTGAGCGCCTCCCGGTCGAGCGGGTCGATCGGGGAGATCAGCTCGCTGTCCCGGCAGCCGTTGGCCTTGTCGGTGTTGGGGTAGCGGTGGCCGAACACCCGGAGGCCGGTGTGCAGGCCGTCGGGCAGGCTGTCGACGACACCGTGCAGGGCCTCCTTGGCGCTGTCGATCAGCGGCTTGCCCGTCGAGTCGAGCTCGTTCATCGACCCGGACGCGTCCATGATCAGCAGGAGGGCGCCCTCGGGGGCTTCCTCGGTCGTGTCGCCGTCGCCGTTGTCGCCGTCGTCGGCCGGGGCCTCGGTGGTGGTGGTCGTGTCGTCGCCGCCGTCGCCGCTGTCGATCTCGACGTCGCCGGCCTTGTCGTCGTTGGTGCCCACCGAGCAGCCCGCGACCGCCACCAGCAGGGTTGCCATGACGAGCAGCGCTCCCGATCTCCTCTTCATCGTCCTCTCCTCAACATCCAGGGGGTTGGCTTCTCGTGGGCATCTTGAGAAGCCGTTGTCGCAGCGGTAGGAGGACCGTGTCGCAGTCCTGCGACACGGGTCGCAATCCGGCGACGGGTCATGCCGCCGGGAGTCGCAGGCCCATCACGGTCCCGTCGCCGACCCGGCTGCGCACCCAGACGCTGCCGCCGTGGCGCCCGACGACGACCCGGGCCAGGGCGAGGCCCAACCCGCTCCCGGGCGTGCCGGCGGCGGCTGAGCCGCGGGCCAGGTCGTCCCAGATGTGGTCCACCTCGTCGCCCGGGATGCCGATGCCGGTGTCGGCCACCTCGACCACCACGTGGTCGCCCTCGTCGCGGGCGCGCATCTCGATGCGGTCGCCCGGGTGCGAGAACTTCACGGCGTTCACGACCAGGTTGTGGATGGCCAGGAACAGCAGGTCGCGGTCGCCGGGGATGGTGCCGACCGGCCAGGGGGCCTGCGGCAGGCTGAGCGTGAGGGCCCGCTGGTCGGCCCCGGGCAGCTCGACGGCGACCTCGTGGATCTCGGTGAGCATCTCGGCCACGTCGACCGGCGCCCGCTCCAGCGGCCGGGTCTCCAGCTCGGCGAGCTTGCGCAGGTCGGCCACCAGGTCGGCCAGCCGGCGGGCCTGGGCCGACACGCTCGCCGCCGCTCCCGACGCGGGGAGGTTGGCCAGCCCCGCCTGGATGGCGGTGACCGGGTTCTTCAGCTCGTGGTCCAGCCGCAGCAGGAACCGCCGGTGCTCCTCGCCCGCGGTCACCAGGGCCTCGGTCCGGGCGGCCGCCAGCCGCTCCCGCCCCAGCGTCACCGCGACCAGGACGGCCGACACCAGCAGCCCGGCGATCGCCGCGGCGATCCACAGCCGGGTCTCCGTGTAGACGTTCTGGGTGGGTGACCGGAGGCGCAGGAAGGCGGCCACCGCGAGGCCCAGGGCCGCTGGGGCCACCGCTCCTTGAAGGACCAGCGCCCGTAGAGGGCGCCTTTCCTGCAAAGAAGGAGGGGAGACGGGCGGTGCGCTCACGACGCGGTCTCCACCTTGGCGCAGAAGCGGTAGCCGAGGCCGGACACGGTCTCGATCCAGGTGGGGTCGGCGGCGTCGTCGCCGAGGAGGCGGCGCAGCTCGGCGACGCGGTTGTCGACCGCCCGGGTGCCCACCGGGGTGGTGAAGCCCCAGATGACGTCGAGCAGGCGCTCCCGCGTGAGCAGCTCGTCGGGATGCGTGAGCAGGTAGTCGAGCAGGGTCAGCGCCTTCGGCGTCAGCGTGAGCTCGCCGTCGCCGAGCCAGGCGCGCCGGGCCACCCGGTCGAAGCGCAGGCGACCGCTCCGGAGGGTGCCGGCGGCGCTGAGCGGCGGTCGGCCGGGCCGGGCCCGGCGGAGCACCGCCCGGATGCGGGCCACCAGCTCCTGGGGGTCGAACGGCTTGTTGAGGTAGTCGTCGGCCCCCTCCTCCAGCGCCATGGCCCGCTCGCCCGCCTCGCCGACCTGGGTGAGCAGCAGCACCGGCCCCCACATGCCGTCGGCCCGCAGGCGGCGCAGCACCTCACGGCCGTTGAGCCTGGGCATCAGCACGTCGAGCACGCAGAGGTCGGGATCGCGGTCGTGGACGGCCCGCAGCGCGGCCTCGCCGTCGTGCACCACGTGCACCCGGAAGCCCGACCGTTCGAGGAAGGGCGCCAGGTTGGCGGTGATGGCCTCCTCGTCGTCGGCCAGCAGCACCAGCGGGCGCGGCCCGTCGTCCTGTCTTCCCGGCATGAGCACGACAGCTTCCCACCGTGAGCGGCGAAGTCGTCAAGACGCGCGGTCAGGTCTGTGGAGCGGCGCGAGGGGATTGCTACTATCGCCGTAGGAGAAATTCCGCAGCCTTCTGCCGACCGTCAAGGACGAAGGAACCGCACACATGGCCGTTGCTGATCTCGACCTGGGGCGTTACAAGCTCGGTTGGTCCGACGAAGAGAGCAACTACGTCTTCAAGCCCCGCAAGGGCCTGAACGAGGAGATCGTCCGCGAGATGTCGTGGATGAAGGGCGAGCCCGACTGGATGCTCGACTTCCGCCTCAGCTCGCTCAAGCACTTCGAACGTCGTCCCATGCCGAACTGGGGCGGCGACATGTCCCAGATCTTCTTCGACGACATCTTCTACTACGTGAAGCCCACCGAGGGTCAGGTCGACCAGTGGGACGAGCTGCCCGACGCCATCAAGAACACCTACGAGAAGCTGGGCATCCCGGAGGCGGAGCGGAAGTACCTGGCCGGCGTCACCGCCCAGTACGAGTCCGAGGTCGTGTTCCACCGCAACCGTGAGGACCTCGAGAAGCAGGGCGTCATCTTCTGCGACATGGACACGGCGCTGCGCGACTACCCCGAGATCGTCAAGCCCTACTTCGGCAAGATCATCCCCAAGAACGACAACAAGTTCTCGGCGCTGAACTCGTCGGTGTGGTCGGGCGGGTCGTTCATCTACGTGCCGCCGGGCGTCGAGGTCGACATGCCCCTGCAGGCCTACTTCCGGATCAACACCGAGAACATGGGCCAGTTCGAGCGCACGCTGATCATCGCCGACGAGGGCTCGCGGGTGCACTACATCGAGGGCTGCTCGGCGCCGGTGTACACGTCCGACTCGCTGCACTCCGCGGTGGTCGAGATCGTGGTCAAGCCCAGCGCCCGGGTCACCTACACGACCATCCAGAACTGGTCGAACAACGTGTTCAACCTGGTCACCAAGCGGGCGCGGGTCGAGGCCGAGGGCCACATGGAGTGGATCGACGGCAACATCGGCTCGCGGCTCACCATGAAGTACCCGTCGGTGTACATGGTCGGCCCGAAGGCGTCGGGCGAGGTTCTCTCGGTCGCCTACGCAGGGCCGGGCCAGCACCAGGACGCCGGCGCCAAGATGGTGCACGCTGCCCCCGAGACCACCTCGAAGATCGTGTCGAAGTCGATCTCCAAGGACGGCGGCCGCACGTCGTACCGCGGCCTGGTCCGGGTCGAGGACGACGCCTACGGCTGCAAGAGCCACGTGCAGTGCGACGCCCTGATCCTCGACGAGGACTCGATCAGCGACACCTTCCCCACCATGGAGATCGGTGCCCGCGACGCGGTCGTCGGTCACGAGGCGACGGTGTCGAAGGTGGCCGACGAGCAGCTCTTCTACCTGAAGAGCCGAGGTCTCAGCGACGAGCAGGCGATGAGCATGATCGTCAACGGCTTCATCGAGCCCGTCACCCGCACCCTGCCCATGGAGTACGCCGTGGAGTGGTCGCGGCTGATCGAGCTCCAGATGGAAGGCTCGGTCGGTTAGACCCAAGCTGAATGTCCGCTGACCTGCATACCGCTCCATCCTGCAGTCCTGGCACAATGGCGCTGTGCCGATGCGCCAGGACTGCAAGCACTTCGAGTCCCGCACCTATCGCAACGGCGAGACGGTGCGGAAGTGCGATCTCGATCTCGCCCCCGAGGCCCCTTGGCGTTGCCCGGCCGACTGTCCCCGCTACGAGCGGCGCATGGCCGACGTCAACTGGGCCCACGGCACCCTGGTCACCCCGGCCACACCGGCCGAGCCGCTCGACGCGCTCGACCGTGGCGACGGTTCGGTGGCCAAGCTGCTCGACGAGGCCGAGGAGATCATCAACTCGGTCGGGCCTTCCGTCCTGGCCGAGGTGCAGGCCCAGCGCCGCGAGGAGGAGTCTCCCCGCTGGAAGCGCTGGTGGCGCAAGCGTTCCTGAGTCTGAGCTCCGGGTCGAGGTAGAGGTTCACACGTGAGCACGTCGCTGACCGATGCCGTCCTCGAGCTGGACGGCCCCGACTGGCTGCGTGAGCGGCGGGCCGAGGCGCTCGCCGCCTTCGCCAAGGTCGACATGCCCAGCACCGACGAGGAGCTGTGGCGCTACAGCCGCATCGACGACCTCGACCTCGACGGGTACACCCTGTCCGACGGTCCCGGCCGCGGCGGCGTGTCGTCGCACGTGCCCGACGTACTCGGCGCCCTGGTCGACCGGGCGGCCACGGTCGTCGCCCGCAACGGCCGGGTGGTCGACGTCGAGGTCGACGAGGGCCTCGCCGCCAAGGGCCTGCTGGTCGGACCGGCGGCCGAGGGCGACGTCGGCGTGCTGGGCGAGGCGCTCTCCAGCGAGGGCCCCACTCCCTCCGCCACCGACGCCTTCACCCTCCTGAACGACGCCGCCCAGCTGGAGCCCGTCGTCGTGCGCATCCCCGACGGCCTGGTGCTGCCCGCCCCCGTGGTGGTCGTGCACGTCACCGAGGGCGACCGGGTGGCGGCCTTCCCCCGCCTGGTGGTCCACGCCGGCGCCGACAGCTCGGCGTCGGTGATCGAGGTGCAGGTGTCGGCGGGCCAGGGTGGCCTGGTGGTGCCGGTCACCGAGATCGTGGCCGAGCGGGCCGCCCGGGTCGGCTTCGTCAACGTGCAGCAGCTCGACCTGTCCACCTGGCAGATCGGCCTGCAGGCCTCCCGGGTCGAGGCCGAGGCCACGTTCCGCTCCACGTCGGTGGGCTTCGGCGGCGAGTACGCCCGCCTGCGCACCGACTGCCGCATGGTCGGCCGGGGCGCCACCGGCGAGCTCGACGCCATCTACTTCGGCGAGGGCGACCAGACGCTCGACTTCCGCACCTTCCAGGAGCACGTCGCCCCTGACTGCACCAGCAACCTGCTGTTCAAGGGGGCCGGTGGCGGTCGTTCCCGCTCGGTGTACACGGGGCTCATCCGGGTCGGGAAGGATGCCCGGGGCACCAACGCCTTCCAGACGAACCGCAACGTGAAGCTGTCCGAGCAGGCGTGGGCCGAGTCGATCCCCAACCTGATGATCGAGAACAACGACGTGCGCTGCAGCCACGCCTCGGCCGTTGGCCCGATCGACGAGGAGCAGCGCTTCTACCTGGAGAGCCGGGGCCTGCCGACCGACGTGGCCGAGCGCCTCATCGTGGGCGGCTTCTTCGGCGAGGTGCTGGCCAAGCTGCCCGTCGCGGGCCTCGCTTCGGTGCTGGCGAAGACCGTGGCCGCCAAGTTCGACCGGAGAGAATCGTGAAGCAGCGGATCTGCGCGTTCGACGAGCTGGAGCCGAACACGGCTCGGCGGTTCGACGTCGACGGGCGGCACATCGCCGTGGTGCGCCTGGACGACGACGTGTACGCCATCGGCGACGTCTGCTCGCACCAGAACATCTCGCTGTCCGAGGGCGAGATCCACACCGGTGAGAAGACCATCGAGTGCTGGAAGCACGGCAGCGAGTTCTCGCTGGAGACCGGCGAGTCGCTGACCCTGCCGGCCACCAAGGGTGTGCCCGTCTACGAGGTCGTCGTCGACGGCGACGACGTGTTGGTGGTGGTCGACTGATGGCTGTCCTCGAGATCTCGGGCCTGCGGGCCGGTGTCGCCGGTAAGGAGATCCTGCGGGGCGTCGACCTGACCGTGCGGTCGGGCGAGGTGCACGCGGTGATGGGGCCCAACGGGTCAGGCAAGTCGACGCTGGCCCACGTGATCATGGGGCGCCCCGGCTACGAGGTGCTGGGCGGCTCGGTGACGCTCGACGGCCGGGACATCCTCGCGATGACCCCCTACGAGCGGGCGCAGGCCGGGCTGTTCCTGGCGCTGCAGTACCCGACCGAGGTGCCGGGCGTGTCGCTGCAGGAGCTGCTGAGCTATGCGCTGGCGGCGGCAGGGCGCGACCCCGAGGGCGTCGACCTGCGCATCGAGGCCGAGGCGTCGCGGCTCGACCTCGACGCCCGCCTGCTGGGCCGGGCGCTCAACGTCGACCTGTCGGGCGGCGAGAAGAAGAAGAACGAGACCCTGCAGCTGGCGGTGCTGCAGCCGGCGATCGCCGTGCTCGACGAGCTCGACTCCGGGCTCGACGTCGACGCGCTGCGGGCCTGCTCCCGGCGCATCGAGGCCGCCACCAACAACGGCCTCGGCGTGCTGGCGATCACCCACTACAGCCGGTTGCTCTCCGAGCTGCGGGCCGACCGGGTGCACGTGCTCGCCCGGGGGATGGTGGTGCGCTCGGGCGGCCCCGAGCTGGCCGAGGAGCTGGAGCGCGACGGCTACGCCGGGATGCTCGGCTCCGAGCTGGCCGAGGAGGAGCCGGTCACGATCCGCCGCACCGAGACCTTCGCCGACCTCTTCGGCGGCGAATAGCCGAAATCTCGACAGAAGTGGTGGCCATGGCGCCATCTGTGTCGAAGTTTCGGGGTTATTTGAGGGGGCGGAGGCCGAGGTCGGCGGCCATCCAGCGGACCTCGGAGCGCAGGGCGTCGACCCAGTCGCGGTCCGACGCCCGGCCCCGGGCGGCCAGCACGTCGGCGAGGGCGTGCTGGGTGAGGGCGACCCACGGGCGGGCCTGCATCTCGGCGTGCTGGCTGAGCGCGGGCATGAGGTAGCGCTCGGCATAGGCCAGGTCGCCGCCCACCGCGGCCAGCCGGCCCATGTGGAAGCCGGCCGTGCCGACGAAGCTGCGGTAGCCGTCGGCGCACCACAGCTCGGCGTGGGGCGCCAGCTGCCGGCGCACGGCCTCGGCGGTGGCGGCGTCGCCCAGCTCGACCGCGGCCAGCGCCAGCAGGCCCAGCGAATGCAGGCAGGTGTCGCCGCCCGGCAGGGGATCGACGCCGTTGGCCAGGTCGTGCATCGCCAGACGGGCCTGGCCCCGGTTGCCGCGGTCGAGGGCGATCAGCACCTGCTCGGCAGGGTCGTAGCCGGTGTCGTCGTCGGCGTCGTCGGCGCCGAGGCGGCCCTGGAGCCAGCGGGCCACCAGCAGCTGGCGGCGGGCCGACGCCGTTGGCGCGCCTTTCTCGGCCAGCGCCGCGGCTCCGGCGAAGTCGCCCTGCGTCACCGCCACCACGACCGCCCGTTGCGCCCGCATGGCCTGGTCACCGGCCCGGCCGAGGGTGTGGTCGGCGGTCTTCCAGTCGCCCGTCAGCGCCGCGGCCATGGCCCGGTGGTGGGCGGCGGCTGCGGCCAGAGCGGCGGCGCGGTCGTGGTCGAGTCGCGTGCTGAGGGCGACCAGCTCGGTCGCCAGGCTGAGGCGTTCGGCGAGGTCCTCCGGGCCGGCCAGCTCGTCGAGCCGGGCGAGCAGCGTGCTCGACGCGGTGGTGACGACCTGCTGTGACACCCCGTCGCCGGCGCCGAGCTCCACGTGCCTGGCGACCAGCCGAGCGGTCACGAGGTCGGTCGGCTCCACCGAGTCGACGAGGTCGTCCACCAGCGCCGCCACGTCCGGGCGGAGGGCGGGCAGGGCGCGGGCCATGTCGGCCAGGCCGAGCGCGGCCCGGGCGGCCAGGTCGGGGCGGGCGCAGCGGCGGGCCTGGAGAGCGGCGCCGAGGAGCACCTGCTCGGCGCGGCTCTCGCCGGCGTCGGCCAGCGCCAGGCCCAGGTCGGTGAGCACCTCGGTCTGCAGGACGAGGTCGTCGCCCGGCACGTGGGCCAGGGCCACCTCGCAGAGCCGCACGACCTCGGCCGGCGCCCGGTCGGCCCGGGCCCGAGCTGCCGCGGCACGGGCCGACGCCACCGCCCGGCGGTCACCGCCGCTTGTCGCCGCGGCGAAGCGGTGCTCGGCGAGCGTGGCCGCGTGGTCGTCCGGCGACCCGGCCCGGAGCGCCTCGATGGCGTCGGCCAGGCGTTCGTGCAGGTGGCGGCGCCGGGGCTCGCTGAGGCGGTCGTACAGCGTGCGGCGCGTCACCTCCTGGGTGAAGCGGTAGCCGGTGCCCACCTCGGCCACCAGCCCGCTGTCGAGGGCCTCGTCGAGGGCGTCGAGCACGGCCAGGCGGTCGAGGCCGAGGGCGTGCTCCACCAGGTCGAGGTCGAACTCCTGCCCGCCCACGGCCGCCACCGCGGCGGCCCGCAGCAGGTCGTGCGCCGCGTCGCCCAGCCCGTCGAGCTTGCGCTCGACCAGGTCCTGCACGCCGGCCGGCACGACGTGGTCGGGACCCTCGTCGATGTCGCGCAGCAGCTCCACCAGCATCAGCGGGTTGCCCGATGTGTCGGCCAGCAGCGACCGGGTGAGCCGCGCCCGCGCCTCGACGGAGTCGCCGGGGCGGATCAGCTCCAGCAGGTCGCGCACGTCGTTCTCGGTGAGCCCGCCCAGCGGGAGGCGCTGCAGCAGGCCGTCGCGGTCGAGGGCCCGGAGCGTGTCGGCGAGCGGGTGGCCGTAGGGGACGCGGGGCTGGGCCAGCGCCACCACCAGCAGCGGCGCCTCGCCGACGTGGCGCACCAGGTGCCGGAGCAGGGCCAGGGAGTCCTCGTCGGCGGCGGGGGCGTCGTCGAGCACGATCAGGATGGGTCGGTCGCCGGCGGCGTCGACCAGGATCTCGGTGACCGCGTCGAACAGCTGGGCCCGGTCGTGGATCGCTCCGGGCGGAGGGTCGTCGGGGCCGGCGACCGACGGGAACACCGTGGCCAGCGCGGCGCGCACCATGGGCCGCCACTCCTGCGTCCAGTCGCGGGGGAGGGCGTAGAGGAAGCCGTCGAGCAGCTCGACCAGTGGCTGGTAGGGGGTGCCGTGGGTGGGGTCGCAGCGGCCCAGCAGCACCAGGGCACCGTCGGCGCCGATCTCACGGGCCGCCTCGCTCGCCAGCCGGGTCTTGCCGCTGCCCGCCTCGCCGCTGATCAGCACCAGCCGGGGTTGCCCCGCCCGCGCGGCCCGCCACGCCGCACGCAGCTCCGCCAGCTCGGCCTCCCGGCCCACGAACGGGGGCGGTGAGCCCGGCGGCATGGCGGGTGCGGCGGCGCGAGGGGCGTCGGCCGCGGCCAGCACCGGCCGGTGGGTCGCCGGGAGCGGGCCCAGCAGCGACAGGTAGGCGGTCTCGGTCTCGGGCGACGGGTCGACGCCCATCTCGTCGACCAGCATCGTGCGCAGCTGCTGGTAGGCCCGCAGCGCCTCGGCGCGGTTGCCGGCGGCAGCGTGGGCCGCCATGCGGCAGCGGTGGGCGCTCTCGCGCAACGGCGTCCGGGCGACGGCGTCGTTGGCGGCGGCCAGGGCGCTGGCGTGGTCACCCAGCTGGGAGGCCGTCTGGCTGAGCAGCTCCAGCCCGGTCACCAGCTGGGCCGCGACCTGCTCGCGCTGGTTGGTCACCCACTCGCCGTCATGGTCGGGCAGGAACGGCGGGCGCAAACGATCGACCGCGGTCTGCGCGAGCCGCCGGGCCCGCTCGACGTCGCCCGCCGCGGTCGCCGACTGGGCCTCCGTCAGGCAGGTGTCGGCGTGCTCGACGTCGACCACCACGTCGTCGGGCAGGTGCAGCAGGTAGCGGCCGCCGTGGGCCACCAGCGGCCCGCCGTCGTCGCCCGAGGCGGCGTCGGGGGCGACGAACGCCCGCACCCGGCTCACCACCGTCCGCAGCGCCGATTCCCAGGTGGCGGGCAGTCCCTCGGGCCACACGGCCTCGGCCAGGGCATCTCGGGTGACGCCCCGCTGGCGCTCCAGGGTGAGCAGGGCGAAGGCCACGCGCGCCTGGGCGCTGCGCAGCCGACGGGGCTGGTCGACGCCGGTCCCGTCGGCCGCGTTCGTCCGACGGATGGTCACGTCCCCCACGAGCGTGATCTCGAGCCCCATCTGCCTCCCCGTACCGTCGTCCCGGAAGAGCCGACACCCAGTGTGACACTGCGTGCGCGAGACAGGGCAAAGGCCGCCACCGCTGGTCGCGGTCGTGCGAACACCTCGCGCGCTCTGCTGTCGGCGACGTTGCGCGTTCTTTGCGGGCCCTGTTGCAAAGTGCTCATCAGCGGAAACGTCCTGGGAGCCAGCGGTGGTCACGTTCGTGGCGGAGCGGAGACCGGTTCCTGGACACCGCGGCGGTGGGCCGGCCTGCGGCGGGGCCGGCCCACTAGCCCAGTCTGGGGAAGGAGCGACCTGGTGACCGACACGACACTGCGCAGCGACACGGCCGGTGCTGGTCGCGGGACACCGTTTGACGGTCGCGCACGCAAACGCCACCCTGCGACCCACATGCCACCGCGCCTGTCTTCCACCCTCGACCGCCTCGAGGCCCGCTACGACGTGGTCGTGGTGGGCTCCGGCTACGGCGGTGCGATCATGGCCGCCCGGCTGGCGGCGGCCGGGCACTCGGTGTGCATCCTCGAGCGGGGCCGCGAGCTGCACCCCGGCGACTTCCCCGACACGCTGCGCGACGCGATCCGCCAGATCCAGTGGCGCCGGCGGGGCCGTCGTCACGGCTCGCGCACCGGCCTCTTCGACCTCCACGCCGGCCACGACGTGAGCGTGCTGGTCGGCTGCGGGCTGGGCGGCACGTCGCTGATCAACGCCGGGGTCGCCCTGCGCCCGCCGGCCTGGGTGTTCGACGACGAGCGCTGGCCCGCCGAGCTGCACAAGCAGGGCGAGGTGCTCGACCCCTACCTGACCCGGGCCGAGCACATGCTGGGCGTCTCCCGCTACCCCGAGCCCGGCGGCGAGTGGCCGACGCCGACCAAGCTCCGTGCGCTCGGCACGGCCGCCGAGTCGCTGGGCGTCACGGTGGAGCGCGCGCCGGTGACGGTGCAGTTCGGCCGCCGGGACGACCCGGGCAGCTGCCAGCTCTGCGGCGACTGCGTCACCGGTTGCAACTACGGCGCGAAGCGAACCGTGAACACCAACTACCTGCCCCACGCCGTGCAGCACGGGGCGCACGTCTTCACCGAGGCGGAGGTCCGCACGGTGCTGCCGGCCCGCCCGTCGAGCGGCGGTCGTTGGCGGGTGTCATTCGACTCGGTGGCCGACCGGCGGGGCCGCTTCGGCGACGCCCCGTCGCTGTTCGTCCACGCCGACAACGTCGTGCTGGCGGCGGGCGCCCTCGGCTCGACGGAGATCCTGTTTCGTTCCCGCACGGAAGGCCTGGCCGTCTCCCCTCGGCTGGGCCACGGGTTCAGCGGCAACGGCGACGCCCTCGCGTTCGCCTACGACGCTGACGCCCCCGTGCGAGGCCTCGGTCTCGGGCGCCGTCCCCCGACGCCCGACACCGAGGTCGGACCGTGCATCACCGGCATGGTGCGCATCCCCGACGGGCCGCGTGGCGAGCTGCTCGTCGAGGAAGGCGCCCTGCCGGGTGCACTCCGTACGGTGCTGCCCGCCGCGTTCGCTTTCGCCGCCGAGACGGGCAGGGCGGGTGGCCCGTTCAGCTTCCTGCGCCGGGTGGTCACCCGGCTGCGGACGTCGTCGGGTGCCCTGCAGCGGACCCTCACCTACCTGGTCATGGGCGACGACGGTGGCGAGGGCCGCCTCACCTACGACGGGGGCGACGGCGTCGACGTCGAGTGGACCGGCGCCGGCGACGAGCCGGTGTTCGACCGGGGCGAGGCTGCCCTCACGACCGCCAGCAAGGCGCTGAACGCCAAGCTGGTGCGCAACCCGTTCTCCACCCCGATGTTCCACGACTCGCTGATCACGGTGCACCCCCTCGGCGGTTGCCCCATGGGCGACGATGCCGGCACCGGCGTGGTCGACCACCGGGGCCGGGTGTTCGACGGCGACGGCACCGCGTTGCACGAGGGCCTGTCGGTGGTCGACGGGTCGATCGTGCCTCGGCCGCTGGCGGTGAACCCGCTGCTCACGATCTCGGCGCTGGCCGAGCGGGCCGCTGACCTGCTGGTCGACGACCTGGTGGCGACCGCCGGCCTCGTCGAGCTCGAGCTCGAACCGCTGGTGGAGGTCGACTACGGCGAGCGCGCCCCCGACGACTCGTGGCTGGAGGCGGTGACACCGTTCATCACGTCGCGCGCGAGGCGCCCGTCATCCACGGCGTCGCAGCCCGGGTCGCCGGGGGCGCCCACGCCCACCCCGAGCCTGCGGTTCACGGAGCGGATGCGGGGCCACCTCGGCCCGGTCGAGACGCCGCTGCCGGTCGACCGCGAGGACCTGCTGGCCGCCGGACGGGCCGGGGCCGACCGGGGCCGGGCCGACGGCTCGACGGTCGAGTTCGTGCTGAGCGTGGGCGTCGACGACCTGCCCGCCCTGCTCGACGACCCCTCGCGGCCCGGCACCCTTGCGGGCACGGTGGTCGCCCCGCTGCTGTCGCCCCACCGGCTGGTGGTGGTCGACGGCCACTTCCAGCTGGTCGCCGAGGACAAGACCCACGTCGACAGCTGGCTGATGCGCTACTCGATGCGCCTCGTCGCCGTGGACGGCCGGCGCTACCGGTTCGAGGGCACGAAGGTGCTCCACGACCGGGCCGGCCTCGACGCCTGGGGCGACACCACCACCATGTACGTCGCCGTCACCGACGAGCGCGCACCCGGCCGCCTGGTCGCCACCGGCGTGATGCACCTGGGCCCCGGCGACTTCGCCCGCCAGATGACCACCATGCGGGTGGGCGGCGTGGCGAGCCGCTGGGAGCGGGCCCGCTGGCAGGGCCGCTTCAGCGTCACGTTCCTGAAGTCGCTGCTCAAGGTGTACGGCGGCCCGCTCGACGACGTCCTGCCCCACCTGCCTGGCGCCAAGCGCACGCCGCTCACGCTCACCGGCGACGGGAGCCGGAAGCTGCGGCTCCCGCAGGCCGAGCCCCGCTGGTGCGACGGATCGGGGCGCTGGCACGAGGGCAACGACCTCGGCGACGACGCCTGGCTGCGCCTCACCCGGTTCGAGGGCGGCCGGCGGGGCCCGGTGCTGCTGGCGGGGGGCTTCGGCATGTCGGCCACGTCGTTCCTGCTCAGCACCGTCGAGACCAACCTCACCGAGCACCTGGTGGCCCGGGGCTACGACGTCTGGCTGTTCGACTACCGCGCCAGCATCGACCTCGAGTCGTCGAAGAGCCAGTTCAACCTCGACGACATCGCCACCGAGGACTGGCCGACCGCCGTGGCCGAGGTCCTGCGGGTGACCGGGGCCGGCAGCGTGCAGGCGCTGGGCCACTGCGTCGGGTCGGCGACGCTGCTGATGGCGCTGGCCTCCGGTCTCGACGGCGTGCGGTCGGGCGTGTGCATGCAGTTCACGCTGCACACCGCCAGCTCGCTGCTGAACCAGACCAAGGCGGCGCTGCGCATCCCGAAGATCGCCGCAGCGCTCGGCCTGCAGCGGGTGCAGCCGCTGCGCGGGCCGACGGTGCCGAACTCCGTGCTCGACACGCTGTTGCGGGTGGTGCCGATCGCGTCCGACGAGCGCTGCGGCAAGGCCGTGTGCCGCTGGGTGAACGCCATGTACGGCTGCACCCATCGGCACGAGCAGCTCGACGACGCCACCCACGACCTGCTCGACGAGCTGTTCGGCGTCGGCAACCTGGCGACGTTCCAGCACTTCGCCGACGTCACCCAGCGCCGCGGCGTGCTCGACGCCGCGGGCGCCGACGTCTACCGGGCCCATCCCGAGCGGCTGGGCCTGCCGCTGCTGCTGGTGCAGGGCGCCCACAACCAGATCTTCCACCCGGAGGGCAGCCTGCGGACGCTGCGCTGGCTGCAGCAGGCCAACGACCCCAAGCTCTACGAGCGGCTGGTGCTGCCCGACTACGCCCACCTCGACGCGCTGATCGGCCGCAACGCGGCGCGCGACGTGTTCCCGCTGTTGTCGGCCCACCTCGACCGCTTCAACGGCTGAGCGGCAGCTCCGCCGCGGGCGGCAGCCCGTGGAGGCCCAGCTCGCGCTCGGCGGCCAGGCTCTCGTCGAGCAGGCGGCCGGCGCGCTCGACGTCGTCGGGGCCGGCACGGGCCGCCAGGGCGTGGGCCAGCCAGCGGGTGGAGAGGGCGGTGAGCTCGACGGCCTCGAGCTCGCGGTGCCGGGCGAGCCCGGACTCGAGCAGGGTGACGGCCTCGTCGTGGCGGTCGAGGACGGTCGCGAGGGTGCCGAGGTAGTGGTCGACGGCGCCGCCGTAGGCCGCGTAGCCGAGGGCGCAGTTGCGGCCGCGGTAGGGCTCCATGGCGTCGTAGAGCTCGGCGGCCCACTCGCGGTCGGCCTGCCCGACGGTGGCGCCCTGGGTGGCCACGACGGTCCACGCCAGCACCGTCGGCCACCAGAAGTAGTCCCAGGGCAGCTCACGGACCTGGCGGGGGTCGGCGGCAGCCAGCTCGGCCCGGGCCCGCTCGTCCTCGCCGGAGAACATGTCGAGCCACAGCGAGATGGCCCAGAAGCGGATGGAGCTGGGGAAGACCATCTTCATGGCTTCCAGGGCGGGGCGGCTGCGCTCGAGGTCGCCGTGAAGCCAGCGGCCGCCGAACGTCTGGACGAAGTGGATGCCGACGCCCTGCACGTGGCCGGCGGCGAGGAGCTCGTCGAGCAGTTGGTCGGCCTGGGCCTCGGCCTCGATGTAGCGGCCGTCGAGCCCGGTCCGCATGATCCGCCACATGCGGGCCAGCCGCAGGTGGTCGGGGTGGCGGACCTGGTCGGCGAGGCGGGCGAAGGTCTCGGCCAGGGCGCTGGCCTCGTCCTGGCACGCCAGGTTGATGAGCGCCGGCATGCGGGCGCGGGCACCCTGGAGGACCAGCTCGGGATCCGCGGTGCGCTCGCCCAGGCGGGTGATCTCCTCGCCGACGGCGACCTGCTCCTCGGCGTCCTCGGGGCCGTCGAGGGTGAGGCAGCGGGCCATCAGCACCTGGGCCAGCACGACGGGTGCGTCGATCCGGCGGGCCATGGCGACGGCCTCGTCGGACTGGGCCCGGCGCTCGGGATAGGGGGCGACCAGGTTCTGCACCTGGGCGTAGCGGGCCAGGGCGATGGCCCGGGAGCGGCTGTCGCTGGTGGGCATGCGCTCGAGAGCCTCGGCGAGCAGGCCGCTGGCGTCGGGGTTCGGGGGTGCGGCGGCAGGCAGGATGCCGCCGAAGCCGAGGGCGGCGCGCACGAACAGGTCGGTGCGGTCGAGGCGCCGGGCCAGCTCGGCGGCCTCCATGTGGCGCTCGTCGCGGGCGGTGAACTCGCCGGCGCGGTCGTGGGCCTCGGCCAGCTCCAGGCGCAGCTCGCAGGCCAGGGCGACGTCGTCCTCGATCGTGCTGCCGACCAGGTCCTGCGCCTCGGGCTCGGCGAGCAGGTGGGCGATGCCGTAGAACCGGTCGTGGGCGTCGATGGCCCGGCCGAGCAGGTTGACCGCGGTCTCGAAGGCGGTCTCCCGGCGGGCGGCCTCGGCGGCGTTGCGGGCCCAGCGGACCGCGGGGCCGATGGTCTGGTAGTCGGCGCCGAGCAGGTGGTGGTGGGCCACCTCGGCGGCGATCACCTCGCCGCCGGCCAGCGCCCGGTTGGCGAGGGCGGTGGCGATGCGACGGTGCAGCGACGCGCTCTCGCTGCCCTCACGGGTCTCCTGGAGGGCGCGGCGCACCAGGTCGTGGGTGAAGGCGTAGCGCGAGCCCCCGGGCTCACGGGCCTGCAGCAGACCCGTCCGGACGCCGTCGTCCAGGGCGGCCTGCAGGGAGATCGGCGTCGCCGCCCGGGCGCTGGCCAGCAGGTCGAGGTCGAAGGTCGGGCCGATCAGGGCGGCGTCGGCCAGGAGGCTGCTCGTGGCGGCCGGGAGCTGCTTGAGCCGCCAGGCCACCACGTCGGCCAACCTTCCGGGGACGGCATCACGGGCCGCCCGCAGCGCCCGGCTCGTGTCGTCGCTGCGGCCGACGCCCCGCAGCACCTCCTGGACGAACAGCGGGTTGCCGGCGGTCCCGTCGGTGAGCCACGTGACCAGGTCGTCGTCGAGCGGGCCGCCGGTGTGGCCGAGGGTCTGCTCCACGAGCTGGGCCACCACGGCCTCGTCGAGCCCGCCGAGGCGCACGTGCTCGAGGCCCTCGCTGTCGCGCTCGAAGCTGTCGGCGCCGGCCTCGCCCTCGCGCAGGGTCGTGAGGATCATCCGGGGGGCGGTGCCGGGGGAGTGGCGCAGGTGGTCGAGCAGCAGCCACGACGAGCGCTCGGCCCAGTGCAGGTCGTCGAGCACCACCAGCAGGCCGCGGCGGCTGGCCAGGCGGTCCAGCCAGGTCTCGATGGCCTCGAACAGGCGCAGGCGCTCGCTCTCGGGGTCGCCCCGCAGCGGGGAGCGGACGCCGCCGACCCGGGCCCCGACGTCGGGCAGCAGGCGGGACAGCTCGTCGCCCCAGCCGTCGAGGTCGATGCGCAGGCGGGGCGTGGGGCAGGCGCTGGCGTAGGAGCCCAGTGCTTCCCGCATGGCCTGGTAGGGGGCGAGGGGCTCGGGATCCCAGCGGCCGTAGAGCACGAGGGCGCCCTCGGCGTGGAGGCGCAGGGCCAGCTCGGCGGCGACGGTGGTCTTGCCGATGCCGCCCTCGCCGGAGAGCACGACCGTGCGACGCTTGCCGTGCAGGGTTGCCTGCCAGGCGGCTTCGAGCGCGGCGAGCGGGTCCTCGCGGCCGAGCACCGGGCCGTGGGCGGCGCGGCGGGCCCATTCGAGGTTGGAGCTGGTGAGGTCGTCGTCGTGGGTGGTGGCGAGGTCGCCGGGGTCCAGCGAGCCGGGGCGCAGCTCGTAGATGCGCTCGGGCGGACGGGTGGGGTCGAGGGCGCGGACGCCGCAGTCGACCAGCTCGGCCTGGCGGGGCAGCGCCGGGCTCGCCATCACCGCTGTCGACGCCGTGACCAGGATCTGCCGGCGTTGCGTCAGGCGCAGCAGGGCTCCGGCGCGCTGGCGGGCGGCGCCGCCGAGGGTGGAGCGGGCGTCGGCGTCGCCGGTGCACAGCGCCATGCGGGGCGGGGCGGCGGCGAGGGTGCGGGCGACCTGCACCGCGGCCAGCGCGGCGCCGCTGGCGATGTGGAAGACGGCGGTGTGCGCGCCCGTCGCGTCGCCGCCGGCTCCGGCGCCCTCGTCGGTGACGGTCCCGCCCGCCGCCCGGACGGCCTCCTGCACCACGGCAGCAGGCGCGACACCCGTGACGTGGGAGTCGTCCGGGGGGAGTTCGATGAGAAGGAACGTCAGGACATCGGACAAGGTCGTTCTCTCCGCCAGCGGCTTCTGACTGTACGCGCCTCCACCAGCCGGCGCCCGTTCGATCGCGGGGACGGCCCTTACCCTCGCCACACCTCGACCCTCAGGTCAAGCATTTGCCCGTGAAACGTGCACCCCCGGTGCCGGCTGGGGCATGGTCGGGCGATGCAGTTCGTGGTGATCGCCCATGACCATGACGACGACGGTGCGCGCGAGCGTCGGATCGCGGTGCGGCCGGAGCACATGGCCCGCTGCGAGAAGATGGTGGAGCTGGGCACGCTCCTGTTCGCGGTCGCCCTGCTGAACGACGCCGAGCGGATGATCGGCTCGGTGATGGTGGTCGACCTCCCCACCCGTGCCGACGTCGAAGCCTGGCTCGACGACGAGCCCTACAAGGTCCACGACATCTGGCGACAGATCGACATCACCCACGGCCGCACGGGCCCCTGGTTCACCCTCCCCGGGAGCGCTCCGGGGTGACGGCGACGACGGCGAGGCTGGCACTCGTCCTCGCCATCATCGGCCTCGTGGGCGTCGCCGCGGCGTGCGGCGACGACGACGGTGCCGACGACGGCGACGACGTCACGCTCAGCGACGAGGCCTCGATCACCTACGAGTTCGGCGACGCGTCGGTGCCGCCGGAGTTCCACCGCAGCTACACCCTGACGATCGACGCGACCGAGGTCCGCGCGGTGGTCGACAGCTACGGCGACGTGATCGAGGACGTCACCGCGCCCCTGCCCGCCGACGTCTGGGACGACCTGGTGTCCGACGGCGGAACCGTCGCCGACCTCGACGTCGAGGACGACGGCGGCTGTGACGGTGGCACCAGCCGGTCCCTCGAGATCACGGACCGCGGCGAGACCCTGGCCGACACCTCCTTCTCGGTGTGCGGCGGCGCCAACGAGGCGCCCGCGGAGGTCGTCGACGCCTACGTGCAACCTGTCCTCGACGCGATCCCCGACTGGGAGGCCCTGGTCGCCACCTGACCGGAGCGACCGCCTACATGATCGAGGGGACCATCGCCTCGATGAGGGTGGGGCCTTCGGTGGCGAGGGCTCGGGCGAGCTGGTCGGAGAGCTCGTCGGCCGTGGTGGCGCGGGTGGCGGGGACGCCGAGTCCCTGGGACAGCGACACGAAGTCGATGTCGGGGCCCGAGAGGTCGAGCAGGGCCTTCGCCTTGGGACCGGGCGCCTCGGCGCCGACCCGGTTGAGCTCCATGTTGAGCACCGCGTACGACCGGTTGTTGTAGAGGATCGTGACCACGTCGAGCCCGTGGCGGGCCTGGGTCCACAGCGACTGGAGGGTGTAGAGGGCGCTGCCGTCGGCCTGCAGGCTCAGCACCTTGCGGTCCGGGCAGGCGACGGCGGCACCGGTCGCCACCGGCATGCCCTGGCCGATCGCCCCACCGGTGAGGCACAGCCAGTCGTGCCGGGGCGAGCCTGCGGTGTGGCCGGGGATCGACAGGCCCGACGTGTTGGCCTCGTCCGACACGATCGCCCCCTCCGGCAGCAGCGCCCCGATGGCCTGGGCGATGGCGTCGGGGGTCAGGGGCCCGGACGGCGTGCCGGGGAGCATCGACGGCTGCAGCACGGCACCGTCGGCCGGAGCGCCCACCGCTTCCGCGAGGGCCTCCAGGGCACCGGTGACGTCGTGGTGGCCCTCGGCCAGCACGTGCACCTCGCAGCCGTCGGGCACCAGGTAGCTGTCCTTGCCCGGGTAGGCGAAGAAGCTCACCGGCGCCTTGCTGTCGACCACCACCAGGTGGCGCAGGCCACCCAGCTGCATGGCCGCGAACTCGGCCAGGTAGGCGATCCGCTCGACCCCCGGCAGGCCGGCGCCCCGCTCGACGCGGGTGGGGAACGTCTCGGCCAGCAGCTTCGCCCCGGCCGCGTTGGCGGCCCGGCTGGCGGCCAGCAGCGCCGGCTCGACCAGGGCCGCCCCGCCCAGCAGGAACGCCGTCGGCTCACCCGAGCGCAGCGCCTTGGCCACGGCGTCGACCACGTCGCCGTCGACCTCCGCCCGGGCCCGGGGCGCCACCGGGTCGGCCACCTCGCCCCCGTCGAGCCAGCTCACGTCGGCCGGCAGGATCAGCGTGGCCACCTCGCCCGGCGGACCGACGGCGGCGGCGACGGCCTCGGCGGCGTCGCGCCCCACGTCGGCCGACGACGCCGACGTGCGGATCCACGGCGACACGTTGCGGGCCACGGTCTCGATGTCGGACTCCAGCTGGGCGTCGTAGTGCTTGTGGTAGGTGGCGTGGTCGCCGACGACGTTGACGATCGGCACATGCCCCTTGCGGGCGTTGTGGAGGTTGGCGAGGCCGTTGCCCAGGCCCGGGCCGAGGTGCAGCAGGGTGGCGGCCGGCCGGCCGGACATGCGGGCGTAGCCGTCGGCGGCACCGGTGGCGACGCCCTCGAACAGCGCCAGCACGCCCTGCATCTCGGGGACGGTGTCGAGCGCGGCGACGAAGTGCATCTCCGACGTGCCCGGGTTGGCGAAGCAGGTGTCGACCCCGCTCGCCACCAGGGTGCGGATCAGGGCCTGGGCACCGTTCATGCGTGATACTCCTCGTCGTCGAAGATCGTGCCGGGGTTGAGGATCCCGTTGGGGTCGAAGGCGGTCTTGATGCGGCGCATCAGGGCGATCTTGGCGGGATCCTCCAGTTCGAGGAAGTACCCCTTCTTGGCCCGCCCGAGCCCGTGCTCCCCGGAGATCGCACCGCCCAGGTCCATGCCCGTCCGGAACAGCTCGGTCATCACCCGGTGGCGCGCCTCCTCGTCCTTCTGGAACACCGCCATGTGGACGTTCCCGTCGCCGGCATGGCCGCAGCCGGCGATCCAGGCGCCGTTGGCGGACGCGATCTCGCCCACCTTCTGCATGAACTCCGGGACGCTGGCCCGGGGCACGACCACGTCGATGATGTCGTCGGCGCCGCTGGCCTTGGCCACCCAGAACGCCTTCTCGCGGGCGTCGATGAGCTGGGTGGCGGCGGCGGGCGGCAGCACGTACACGTCGATGGCGCCCAGCTCGGCGATCAGCTCGCTGACCGTCTGGGCATCCTCGTCCAGGCGGTCGGCGTGGGTGCTCTCCAGCCCGACCACCAGGTAGGCGAAGGCCCGCTCCTTCACGTCGTCGGGGATGCCCAGCTCCAGCCCGAGGTGCGACGACATGGCGGCCATCGTCAGCATGTCGATGTACTCGAGGATGAGCGGGCCGACGCCGCTGGCCACGATCTTCGGCACCGCGTTGGTCACCTCGTCGAGCGTGGTGAAGGGCGCGAGCACGGTGGCGCCGTGGGCCGGGCGGGGATAGAGCTTGAGGTAGGCCTTGGTGACCAGGGCGAGCGTGCCCTCGGAGCCGACGACGAGCTGGGTGAGGTCGTAGCCGGTGGAGACCTTCACGATCTTGCCGCCGCACTGGATCACCTCGCCCGACGGCAGCACGGCGTCGAGGCCCAGCACGTGCTGGCGGGTGACGCCGTACTTCACGGCCCGCATGCCGCCGGCGTTGGTGCTCACGTTGCCGCCCAGGCTGGCCGAGTACTCGCCGGGGAACACCGGGTAGACGAGGCCGAGCGGGGCGAGCACGGCGTCGAGCTGGTCGAGCTGCACGCCCGGCTCGACCACGGCGACGTAGTTCTCCTCGTCGACCTCCAGCACGTGGTTCATGCGCTCGAAGGACACGACGATGCCGTCGGCCTGGGGGACGCAGGCGCCCGACATGCCGGTGCCGGCACCGCGGGCGGTCACGGGGATGCGGTGCTCGTCGGCCAGCCGGAGGACCGCGGCGACCTCCTCGGTCGTCGCCGGGAGCACCACGGCGGCCGGAGCGACGGGCGGGGTGGTGAGGGCCTCGTCGTGGCTGTAGTCGTCGCTGGCGGCGTCGCCGGCGAGCACGTTGCCGGCTCCGACGACCTTCTCGAACAACGGCGTCAGCTCGGCTTGGTCGAGTCCCATCGCATCCCCCGGTCGCTGGATCGGTGGAGCGAGACCCTACCCGGAGTAATCGTCGGGAAGCCCGTAGGCGACGATGCGGCCGTCGGTGGTGCCGACCACCAGGCGCCCGTCGTCGACGATGGGGTCGCTCGTCATGTCGCCGCCGACGGTGATCGTCGTCAACGGGGTGCAGGTCGCGGCACCGCAGCCGGCACGGGCGAAGGCGAGGATCGTGTCGCCGGCGACCTGCGTCACGTACACGACGTCGCCGGCCACGGTGGCCCTGCCGCCCTCGCCGAGCGCGGCCTCCCACTGCACGGCCCCGGTGGCGGCGTTGAGCACGACCAGCCGGTTGTCGCCGGTCGTGGCGAACAGTTGTCCCTCGGCGACGGCCGGTGCGGCGGGGGAGCCACCCAGCTCGGCGGTCCAGAGGACAGCTCCCGTGCTCGAGTCGAGCACCGTGAGGGTGCCGGTCGCGTCGGTGTAGGCGACGTCGTCGTCGCCGACGGCGACCACGCCGGTGGGCTGGCCGCCCAGCTCGGTGAGCCACGTCGTGGTGTACTGCCCGGTCTCGGGGTCGCAGCCGACGAAACCCTGTGCACGCGTACCCGAGTTCCACATGACGTCGGTGCCGACGTAGGCGAAGTCGGTCCGCGGCGGCGGTGGGGAGTTGGGCATGACGCCGGCGATGGACGCGGTGCACGGCCCGTAGATCGAGGCGCTGTAGGGGATCGGGATGACCGAGCCGTAGAAGGAGCCCGTGGTGACGAGCTCGCCGTCGACCACGGCGCTGCCCCACGTGCCGCTCGACTGCCCCCGGTCGTCGACGATGGCGCCCGTCGTCGCCTCGACGAAGGCGTAGCCGCCGACCCGGAGGTAGCCGTAGGGCACGACGACGTTGCCGTCGAGGTACACGGGAGCGCCCATTTGCCACCCCGACACGGAGTGCGTGGTGTCCCAGGCGATCGCGCCGGTGGCGGCGTCGACCCCGATGATGCGGTTCCCCGACGTCCCGTCGGTCGGGGAGACCGCGAAGACCCACCCGTTCACCGACAGCGGCCACGTGACGGGTACGTCACCCGTGTCGGCCGACCACAGCTGCACGACCTGGTCGACGTTGGCGCTGGTGATCGCCGTCTCGTCGGGGTTGTAGCGGGTGTGCCCCGCGTCGAACCCCTGCTGGAGCCAGCAGCCGCCCAACGACGTGGCGAGCGCGGCCACGCCCAGAATCCCCCAGAACCTGCGCATCGCTTTCCCCCTGGTTCGCCTCGGGCAGGAATCTATCCCGTGCCGGCGGGGCAAGGATCTGGCATGACACGCCTCAGTCACGACGAAGCCGAGGCCCGCCTGGTCGAAGTGCCGGGCTGGGGGCTCGCCGACGGTCGGCTCCACCGGGAGATCGAGCTCCGCAACTTCGTGGAGGCCTTCGGCTTCATGACCATGGTCGCCATCCATGCCGAGAAGCTGAACCACCACCCCGACTGGTCGAACAGCTGGAACCGGGTGGTGATCGACATCTCCAGCCACGCCGAGGGCGGCATCACCGAGCAGTGCTTCGCCCTCGCCGCCGCCGTCAACAGCGCCCTCGGCGAGTAGCGGGCGGTTACCCCGGGAGTCCGAAGGCGACCAGGCGGCCGTCCTCCGTGCCGACCACCACCCGGCCGTCGCGGGCGTGCCACCCGTGACCCGGCTGCCGGCCGAGACCGTGGTCAGCGGCGCGCACGGCGGTGGCGACGCGCAGCCGCCGAGCGGGAAGGCGGCCACGTCGCCCGCCGTGGTGGCGACGTACACCACCTCGCCACCGACCACCGGCGCCGTCGCGGGCGTGCCACCCACCGACGCCTCCCACCCCGGCGTGCAGGTCGGGGCGCCGCAGCCGGCCGCGGGGAGCGCCACCAGCCGCCCGTCGTCGGCCGCCACCAGGATCGTGTCGCCGGCGACGGCAGGGGCGACGCTGATCGCCGCGCCCAGCTCCGCGGTCCAGAGATCCTCCGCATGCTTCCCCCGTTCCGCCCCGAAGCGCGGTGTCCCGGGCGGAGGTTGGGGGATCGGCGGCGTTACGGCTTGGCGGTCTCCTCGAGGCCCTGGAGCAGGGTGTTCCACGAGAGGGTCGCGCACTTGATGCGGACCGGGAACTTCACGACCCCGCGGAGAGCCTCCAGGTCGCCGAGCTTCACGTCCTCGTGGATCTCCAGGTCGTCGGCCGTGGTGGCGTCGGCGCCGTCGGACCCGTCGTCGAGCGCCTGCTCGTGGATCGACATCATCGCCTTGAACGCCCGGGAGAGCGCCCGCACCTCGTCGAGCGTCCTGCCCTTCACCGCCGCCGACATCATCGACGCCGACGACTGGCTGATCGAGCAGCCCTGCCCATCGATGCGCAGGTCGCTCACGGTGTCGGTGTCGGGATCGACCTCGAGGTAGACCACGATCTCGTCGCCGCACAGCGGGTTGAACCCCTCCACCCGGGTGCTGGGCGGCACGGGGAGCTCACCCCGGTTCCGTGGGTTGCGATAGTGGTCGAGGATGATCTCGCGGTAGA
Source organism: Acidimicrobiales bacterium (assembly GCA_035316325.1). Classification (NCBI taxonomy): domain Bacteria; kingdom Bacillati; phylum Actinomycetota; class Acidimicrobiia; order Acidimicrobiales; species Acidimicrobiales bacterium. The sequence continues at coordinate 37,663 of DATHJB010000017.1, read as the reverse complement.
GATCTTCGAGACCGGGCATGCGCTGGGGTTCCTTCCGGACTAGATGGCGAAGAAGTCTCGCGTCGCTGCGAGCGCGTCGGCCAGTGCGTCGACGTCGTCCGTGTCGTTGTACACGTAGAACGACGCCCGGGCCGTGGCGTTGACGCCGAGACGCCGCATCAGCGGCTTGGCGCAGTGGTGCCCGGCCCGCACGCACACACCGTGCTGGTCGAGCACCTGCGAGACGTCGTGCGCGTGGATGTCACCCAGCTGCATCGACACGACGCCGCCTCGCTGCGACGGCTCGGAGGGACCGTGGATGGCGAGGTCGTCGCCGAAGCGCTCGGTGAGCGTGCGCAGGGCGTACCCCGTCAGCGACACCTCGTGGGCCCGCACGGCGTCCATACCGATGGCGGTCAGCTCGTCGACCGCCACGGCCAGGCCCACGGCCTCGGCGATCGGTGGCGTGCCGGCCTCGAACTTCCAGGGAAGGTCGTTGGGCGTCCAGCCGTCGAGCCGCACGTCGCGGATCATCTCGCCGCCGCCGAGGAACGCCGGCATGGCCTCCAGCAGCTCCTCGCGGGCCCACAGCACGCCGATGCCGGTCGGCCCGAGCATCTTGTGGCCGGTGAAGCCGAAGAAGTCGACGTCGAGGGCCTGCACGTCGGTGGGCAGGTGGGGGACGTATTGGGCGCCGTCGACCAGGATCAGCGCGCCGGCGGCGTGGGCGGCGTCGACCAGGCGGTCGAGCGGCGTGAGCGTGCCGAGCACGTTCGACATGGCGGTGACCGAGACCAGCTTCACGCCGTCGACGAGGCGGTCGAGTTCGGTCAGGTCGAGCTGGTAGTCGTCGGTGACCGGCAGGTACCGGAGCTCGACGCCCCGCTCCTGGGCCAGGATCAGCCACGGCACCAGGTTGGCGTGGTGCTCCATCTCGGTGAGCAGGATGGCGTCGCCGGCCTGCAGGTTGGCCCGGCCCCACGAGTACGCCACCAGGTTGATGGCCTCGGTGACGTTCTTGGTGAAGATCACGCCGTTGGGGGAGGGGGCGCCGACGAAGCGGGCCACCTTGGTGCGGGCCTGCTCGTAGAGGCGGGTGGCCTCCTCGGCGATGGCGTAGACGCCGCGGTGCACGTTGGCGTGGGTGGTCTCGTAGTAGCGGCTCATGGCGTCGATGACCGACGCCGGCTTCTGCGACGACGACGCCGAGTCGACGTAGACGAGGCGGTGGCCGTTCATCTGCTGGTCGAGGATGGGGAACTTCTTGCGGATGGTAGGGACGTCGAGCTCGGGCACGTCGGCCGCTCCGGGGGTGTGGTTCAACGCCATGCCTCGTAACCCTCCGCTTCGAGCTGCTTCGCCAGCTCCGGACCGCCCGAGGCGACGATCCGTCCGTCGATCAGGATGTGGACCACGTCGGGCTGCAGGTAGTCGAGCAGCCGCTGGTAGTGGGTGATGGCCAGGATGCCCAGCTCGGGCCGGTCCTTGCGGACCTCCTCGACGCCTCGGGCGACCACCTTGAGCGCGTCGATGTCGAGGCCGGAGTCGGTCTCGTCGAGGATCGCCACCTCGGGCTCGAGGATGGCCATCTGGAGGATCTCGTTGCGTTTCTTCTCGCCGCCCGAGAAGCCCTCGTTGAGGTACCGGTCGGCGAACGCCGGATCCATGTCGAGGCGCTCCATCCACTCCATGATCGCCAGGCGCAGCTCGAGGACCGAGAGGTCGATGCCCTTGCGGGCCGACAGCGCCTGGCGGAGGAAGTTGATCACCGACACGCCCTGGATGGTCTGCGGGTACTGGAAGGCCAGGAAGATGCCGGCCTTGCCGAGGACCTCGGTGTCCCAGTCGGTGACGTCCTCGCCCCGGAACAGGATGCGCCCGTCGGTGACCTCGTACTCGGGGCTGGCGAGCAGGGCGTTGGCCAGGGTCGACTTGCCCGACCCGTTGGGCCCCATCAGGGCGTGCAGCTCGCCCGCGCCGATGGCGAGGTCGACGCCGCGGAGGATCTCGTTGTCGGTCCCGGCGACCCGGACGTGCAGGTTCTGGACAGCGAAGAGCTCAGGCGACGGCTCTGTCACGGGCTCAGGCATGCGGGGCATTCTATTCGCACTACGCGGATAGGAGAAATAGCTCGCGGGTGTGACCTACGGCTCCGTCGGGGGCCTGCTAGTCGTCCTGGAGCGACAGCAGCGCGTCCGAGGTCGCGCCGTCGACCTGCTTGGGTTCGACGCCGATGGCCCGCAGCGCGTTGCGCTGGGCGGGGTTGATCGTCTTGACGCCGCCGAGGCCGACGACCAGGGCGGGTCGGCCGGGGCTGTCGATGATGAGCATCTCGGGTTCCTCCGGTTCTTGGACTTCGAAGTTGGTCGGGAGCGGTCGGTTGTCCCACTCCCGGGCCAGGGCGGTGAACACCGGCCCCGGGCAGGGCTTCTTCTTCCAGAAGTTGTGGGGCGTGACGCGGTCGCCGCAGCGTCCGGTCCTGCGGCCCTCGCCGATGAGGGCGGCGGTGGCCGCGACCATCTTGGGTGGCGGCTTCTCCTCGTCGCGGGTGGAGACGTCGCCGCCGATGAAGGTGAGGACCGTGTACCACTCCGAGTCGCCGCCGTCGTCGGCGCCCACGTCGTCGGAGCCGTTGGCGAACTGCCGCTTGTCCCAGCCGCGGCCCACCAGCCGCTCGCCGTGGGGGCAGATGCCGAAGCTGTAGGCGATGTCCGACCAGCCGTTGCCGCGGGGCGGCTCGGCGGTGTGGAAGCGCTTGACCCCGGCCCAGAAGGCGACGCAGCGGGAGTGCGGCTGACCGAGGCAGTCGGCCGGGGGACCGTTGTGGTGGATCGTGAAGCCTCGTCGCATGGGCGTCCTCCCTGGGTCGAGCCCGTGGACCTGTCGACGCGCGACCGTTGTCGGGTGCCCCAGGTGCCGCCATCGCCGGTGCCGCCACAACCGCCGTCCGCGGATGCGCCCGAACCGCCTCGTTGCGCCAGCCGGAGCCCGCCGCTGGTGCGCACCTCCAGGATGGCAGAACGCGCGGCCCCGGCGTGACAAACCAGCGGCGGAGATGGGTTTCCGGCTCAGCAGCTCAGGATCGGGACGTCGTAGCGGGCGAACTGCGCGTCGTGCGTGACGATCGTCAGCCCCTCGATCTGCGCCTGCGCGATCAGCATCCGATCGAACGGATCGCGGTGGTGCGGCGGCAGCTCGGCGGCCCGCGCCGCGTGCTCGAAGCTGATCGCGAGCGGCCGGAACCCGTCGTCGGCGACGACCTCGACGAGCGGTTCAGGTGTGTGGAGCTTCCCCAGGGCCTCCTTGACCGAGGCTTCCCAGATCGATGCGGCGCTGACCGCCACCGGTTGCTCGGGATCGGAGATCCGGGCGGCCACCTCCTCCGGAAGGTGCGTGCCCTCGAGCCACCAGAGGAACGCGTGCGTGTCGAGTAGGAGGTTCACGCGCCCTCGAACGCGTCGACCAGCCATGCGGGCGTGCTGTCGAAGTCGTCCGCGATGGTCATCCGGCCGGCCCACCGCCCCGGGTGCCGCGCCGGACCGCGCTCGACGTACGGCACCAGTCGAGCCACCGGCCGACCCGCCTTGGCGATCACGATGTCCTCGCCGGCGGCAGCGGCGTCGACGTACCGCGAGAAGTGGGTCTTCGCTTGATGGATGTTGACCACCATGGACTAAGTCTAGTCCAGTCCGGTCCGAGGTCCGGGCGTCATACCGTGGCGTCGCGGAGGGATTCCTTCCAGGTGCGGAAGCGGGTGTGCCGGGTGTGGGCGGCGCCCTCGCCGGTGCCGGTGCCGTCGGGGTAGAGGCGGAACACGTGGGTGGTGGCGAGGTCGTCGGCGAGGGCGGCCCAGTAGCGGGCATCGGCCTTGGTGGCACCGCCGGAGCGCCACAGCAGCCACGGGCCGATGCGGCGCTTGTACTCGGCGACGGGGCGGCCCGGCAGGTCGTCGCCCAGGTGGAGCAGCTCGTCGGGCGCCTCGACCCACGCCGTCGCCGGGATGTTGCGGTCGCGCACCGGCGTGGGTGGGAGGTCGACGGTGTGGACGGGCGTGTCGTCGACAGGACGCTCGTCGTAGCGGAGCGGTCGGGTGGGGTCGGTCACGGCGGCGGTCCTACCAGCCCTACCAGCCCCGGTCGATCCACTCCTGCAGGTGGGGCCGTTCGTTGCCGATCGTGGTGTCGTCGCCGTGGCCGGGCAGCACCAGGATGTCGGGCGGCAACGTGAACAGGCGGTCCTCGATCGAGGTGACGATCGTGGGGAAGTCGCCGCCCGGGAACTTGGTGTTCCCCGGCCCGCCCGGGAACAGGGTGTCGCCGCTGAACAGGATCGGCGAGCCCTCCAGCCGGAAGCAGATCGACCCGGGCGTGTGGCCCGGCGTGAGGATCGTGCGCAGCCGCAGGTCGCCCACCTCGATCACCGTGTCGTGCTCCAGCACCTGGTCGTACGACGGCAGCATGTCGGCGTCGGCCGCGGTGACGTGCACGGAGTAGCCGGCGTCGCGCAGCTGGGGCACGGCCTGGATGTGGTCCCAGTGACCGTGGGTCTCCAGCACCTGCCGCACGTTGAGCGCCCGGCACAGCTCCAGCAGCTTGTCGTGCTCGTTGGCGGCGTCGAGCAGGACGGCGTCGCCGGTGGACTTGCAGCGCAGCACGAACACGTTGTTGTCGACCGGTCCGACGACCAGCTTGTGGATCTCCCAGGCAGTGTCGTCGACATGCAGGGTGGTGGGCGTCGGACCGGTCGTCATGGGTTCATTCTCCCGGGTCAGCCGCCCATCGCGTCGAGGCAGGCGTCCGGGTCGTAGTCGGACGACGAGAAGTCGCACTCCGGCGGGATGTCGTCGGGCAGGTCGAGGTCCTCGGGGATCGAGACGTCGGGGACCTCGACGCTGTCGTCGGTCGGGAGGTCGCCGGAGTCGCCGGAGCCGTCAGAGCTGCCGGAGCCTCCACCGCCGGAGTCGTCGGAGCTGCCGATCTCCGAGAAGTCGATCTTCCAGTCGCCGTCCTCCTTGCGGAGGGTGATCTCGTCGGTGGTCTGCTCGCCGTCGGTGGTGGTGGCGACCGTGAGCACGGCGGTGTTGCCCTCCTCCGACTTCGTCTCGATGCTGTCGATCGAGTCGCCCGGGCTGAAGATGTTGTCGCCGGCCTCGATCGACGCCTCGCACTCGCTGCGCACCTGGTCGAGGTCGGCGCCGGCGAACGACGAGGTGGTGATCAGGTCCATCATCCCGGCGCAGTCACCGTCCTGGGCCGCGGCGAAGAAGTCGTTGAGGGCGTCCTCCGGGCTGCTGCCGCTGTCGCTGCCTCCCAGGACGAGGAAGGCGCCGATCGCGACGACGGCCACCACGGCCACGCCGATGAGGATCTTGAGGCCACCACCGCCGCCACCGCCGGAGGGAGGCGTGGCCGGCGGGTAGGGCTGCTGCCCCCAGCCGGGCTGGCCCGGAGGCTGACCGGGCGGACCAGGCGGCTGCTGCGGCGGGTAGCCGGGCTGTGGGGCAGGGCCCGGCGGCGGGGCGCCCCAGCCGGGCTGGCCGGGCGGCTGGCCGGGCGGACCCGGGGGCTGCTGCGGTGGACCGGGCGGCTGCTGGCCTCCCGGGGGGATGTTCGGTGGGGGGCCAGGGGGGAACTGCGACACGGGGGTTTCCTCAGCTTCGTATGGTTCGTTTCCTCAGAAACGTCCGAGGGTAGCCAGGCGGGACCCCGGTGTCGCAGTCACCCTCCGTGTCAGACGCTGTCGATCTTCCAGTCGCCGTCTTCCTTGACCAGGTCGATCTCGGTGTCGACGGTCTCGTCGTCGAGGGTGTAGTTCACGCTGACGACGGCCTTGTCGCCCTGCTCGGACTTGGTGTCCACCGACTTCAGCTCGGTGTCGAGCGGCGGGCCGGCCTCCATCTCGTCGCTGCACTGCTCGATCGCGTTCTCGCGGGTGACGGTGCCGCCCTGCGACCACGACTTCTCGACGACCAGTTCGGTGAGGCGGGCGCAGTCCTTGTCCTCCGACGCATCGAAGAAGTCGCGCACGGCCTGCTCGGGGGAGTCGTCGCTGTCACTGTCGCCCATGGCGAAGAGGAGGCCGCCGACGATCAGCGCCAGCACCACGAGGCCGCCGACGATCAGCAGGACCTTGCGGCCTCCGCCTCCGCTGCTGGGCGGCCGCCCGAACGGCTCCTCGGGGCTGCCGAAGCCGGTCGACAGCGGGGAGGCGGGTCGATCGGGCGACGGCGGGAGGTCCGGGGAGTCGGGGGCCTCGGGGGAGTCGGGGGCGGCGGGGGCGGCGGGAACGTCCGGGACCTCGTCGGCTCCGACGGGCTCCGGCTCGGGGGTGGGCGGTGCCGGGTCGATGCCGGGCTCCGGCGCCGGGTCCGGCGACGGGGGCGGGGGCGGGGGGACGTCGGGGAGGCGCGGCTGCTCGGGATCGGGCTCGACGGGCGGGTTCTCGGACACGGAGTGCTTCCTTCTGGCTGGTCCCGCCGCCGCGGAGGCTACCCAGCCACTCCCTCCGTGCCGCTCATGCCTCCACGGGGGACAGGACGTCGAAGCCGAGGGCGGCGGCCGCCGGGATCTGGTGGCGGTCGAAGGTGGCGTAGCTCGCCGGGCGAGGGAGGCGGTCGGCGGCGGCGAGGTGCAGGGCGTCGACGGTCCGCAGGCCGTAGCTCGCCCCCAGCTCGACGGCCCGGGCCAGGCAGCGGTCGTCCACCGGCACGACGACGAAGGCGTCCCAGTCGTCGCGCAGCCGGCTCCACAGCCGGGCGTGCTGGCTGGGAGTCGCCGCCAGGCGGTGCAGGGCCAGCAGGGTCTCGCTGCGGCACAGCGCCGAGGCGCACCACACGTCGTCGGCGGCCATGGCGTCGGCCACCAGTGCCTGGTCGGGCCCGTGGACGTACCGACGGACCAGGGCCGACGTGTCGAGGAACAGCGTCACGACCCGCGCAGCTCGTCGAGGACGCGGTCGGGACGGGCGTCGACGGGGACGTCCTCCAGGTCGGCGACGTCCGGTCGGTCGCGCCGGCCCGGTGGTAGCGCCAGCCCCGCGGCGACGAGGTCGTCGAGCGTCACCCCGCCCACCGGCTCCAGCGGCCCCAGCTGGGCGGTGGCGACGCCGTCGACGGTGACGACCACCCGCTCGCCGGCCGCGGCCCGACGGACGACCGCGGCGACGTTGTTGCGCAGCTCCCGGATCCCGACATGCTCCATGGCCCTGGTGTAGCACGCGTGTACACGCGCCCGGTGGCGCGGTCCGACGACCACGCCTAGCGTCTCGACCATGAACTTCGCCTTCTCCGAAGAGCAGGAAGAGCTGCGGCGCATCACCCGGCAGTTCCTCGAGGCCAAGTCGCCCGAGGCGGAGGTGCGGACGCAGATGGACACCACCGACGGCTACGACCCCGCGGTGTGGGCGCAGATGGCGAACGAGCTGGGGCTCCAGTCGCTGATCGTGCCCGAGGAGCACGGCGGCCAGGGCTTCACCTACGTCGAGCTGACCGTGGTGCTCGAGGAGATGGGCCGGGCCCTGGTGTGCGCCCCGTTCTTCTCGACCGTCGTGCTCGCCACCAACACGCTGCTCCACTCCGGTGACGAGGCCGCCCAGAAGGACCTGCTCCCCGGCATCGCGTCCGGCGAGACCATCGCCACCCTGGCGTTCACCGAGCCCAACGGCCGTTGGGACGAGAGCGGCATCGAGGCCACCGCCACCAAGAGCGGCGACGGCTGGACGATCGACGGCACGAAGATGTTCGTGATCGACGGCCACGTCGCCAACGTGATCATCGTCGCCGCCAAGACGGACGCGGGGACGTCGCTGTTCAAGGTCGACGGCGACGCCCCGGGCCTCACCCGTACGGCGCTGTCGACGATGGACCAGACCCGCAAGCAGGCCAAGCTCGAGCTCGCCGGGGTGCCCGCCACCCTGATCGGCACCGACGGCGCCGGCTGGACGACGCTGGACCGGGTGCTCGACCTGGCCGCCGTCGGCCTCGCCGCCGAGCAGGTGGGTGGCGCCCAGAAGGTGCTGGAGATGGCCGTGCAGTACGCCAAGGACCGGGTGCAGTTCGGTCGCCCGATCGGCTCCTTCCAGGCCATCAAGCACAAGTGCGCCGACATGCTGCTCGAGGTCGAGTCGGCCAAGTCGGCCGCCTACTACGCCGCCTGGTGCGCCGCCGAGCTGAACGACGAGCTGCCCGAGGTCGCCTGCCTGGCCAAGGCCTACTGCTCCGAGGCCTACTTCCACGCCTCCGCCGAGAACATCCAGATCCACGGCGGCATCGGCTTCACCTGGGAGCACCCGGCGCACCTCTACTTCAAGCGGGCCAAGTCGTCGGAGCTGCTCTTCGGCGACCCGACCTACCACCGCGAGCTGCTCGCCCAGCGCCTGGGCATCTGAAGCCCTCGTTCTGTCTTCGCTCAGGCGGCCATGCCCGGCTGAGCGAAGACAGAAGCTAAGAATGGCCGGGTGATCTGGCTGTTCTTCGTCCTCGCCGCCCTGATCGTGTTCGCCGTCGCGGCGGCCACGGTGGGGCGGGAGGCGTTCCGGCTGGGGCACGAGCCGCCGGCGACGATCTTCGATCTCGACGAGGCGGTCGACTACGTCGCCGACGACATCCCCGACGACGCCCAGGCCCGCCTCACCTACGACGAGGTGCGGGAGCTGGTGCTGGCCGAGCTCGACCACCTGCGCGACGAGGGCATCTTCGGCTACCCGGGCGAGGAGCCCCGCCCCGGCGACGACGTGGTGGTGAGCGAGGACGACGCCGTCGCCTTGCTGCTGGCCGAGGGCCTCGACGTGGTCGACGAGGACGTCGTGCTGGTCGTCGAGTCGCTGCACAACTACCTGGCCGAGATCGGCGCCATCGGCCCGAAGGCCTAGTCGTCGGCGGTGCGGGTGCTGCCCAGCCAGCTCTCGAAGAGCGTGGCGTAGACGCCGCCCGCGGCCACCAGGTCGTGGTGGCGGCCGTGCTCCACCACCCGACCGCTCTCGAAGACGATCACCTCGTCGGCGGCCTCGGCGGTCGACAGGCGGTGCGCGATCGACACCATCGTCCGCCCCTGCGCCAGGCGGGCAAGTGCCACGGTGAGCGCCCGCTCGGTCTCGGGGTCGACGGCCGAGGTCGCCTCGTCGAGCACCAGCAGGCCGGGGTTGCCGAGCTGCGCCCGGGCCAGTGCCACCAGCTGGCGTTCGCCCACCGACAGGTTGGCGCCCCGCTCACCCACCGGCGTGGCGAGCCCGAACGGCAGGTCGTCGAGCCACCAGCCCAGCCCCAGCGACCGGAACGACGCCCGCACCTCGTCGTCGGTGGCATCCATCCGGCCCAGCCGCACGTTGTCGCCGACGGTGGCGTCGAACAGGAACCCGTCCTGGGGCACCAGGCGGATGGCCCGCTGCCGGCTGTCCGACGTGGTGTCGCGCAGGTCGACGCCGCCGATCCGCAGCGTCCCCACGGTCGGGTCGGCCAGGCGGCACAGCAGCTTGGCGAACGTCGTCTTGCCCGACCCCGTCTCGCCCACCACCGCCACCCGCCGGCCGGCCGGCACCACCAGATCGACGTCGCGCAGCACCGGCACCCCGTCGCGGTACGCGAAGTGCAGGTTCGCGGCCTCGATCGACAGCGGTCCCGTCGGCATCTCGACGCCGTCGACCGGGTCGGGGTCCGGCACGTCGATCGGGGTGGCCAGCACGCCGAGCAGCTTGCGCCAGCCGGCGATGCCGATCTGGGTGCGGTCGACGATCTCCGCCAGCTCGCCCAGCGGGTTCAGCAGCAGGCCGATGAGGAACAGGAAGGCCACCAGCTCGCCGAAGTCGAGGCCCCAGCCCGGGCCCCAGGCAACTCCGGTCACCACGGCGCCGGCCAGCGCCAGCGCCCCGAAGATGTCGGCCAGCGGCAGCGTCATCGCCGAGTAGCGCGACGCCAGCATGCGGGCGTCGTACTGGCGCTCGATGGTGTCGGCCAGGGTGCGTCGGCGGCGGGGCTCCAGGCCGTACGACCGCACGAGCGGGGCGCCGGTGATCACCTCCGACACCTCCGAGAACGTCTCGCCCACCACCGTGCGGACGTCGTCCTGGGCGGCGAGCTGCCGGCGCTGCAACCAGGGGAGCAGGATCGCGACCGGGACGAACAGCAGCATCGTCTGCAGCGCCAGCCGCCAGTCGTACACCGCCATCACGCCGAACGCCCCGGCGATGACGGTGTTGTCGACGATCCAGGCCACGGCGCCCCACTCGGTGAACTGGGCCAGTGTCTCGACGTCGCTGGTCACCCGGGCGACGAGGGCGCCCCGGCGCTGGTCGCTGTGCTCGGCGACCGACAGCTTGTGGATGTGCTCGAAGGCCCGCAGGCGCAGGCCCAGCAGCGCCGCCTCGGTGGCCCGCACCAGCCGCAGGTAGGTGGCCCGGGCCAGCAGGTACAGGAGCATCACCGCGACCGCGGTGGCGGCCGAGGTGCCGTAGACGAAGGCGGGCCGGAAGCCCTGGTCGCCCCGCACGCCCCGGTCGAGCACCTGCTGGATGAGGATCGGCAGGACCAGCTTCCCGGCCGCGGTCAGGATGGCCAGCAGGACCGTGAGCCGCAGCCCCTCGCGCAGCTCGGGGGTGACGGCGAGGCCCCGGCGCAGGACGGCGATGGCCCCGGCCCTGGCCAGGTCGCCCATGTGCTCCTCTTCGGGGGTCGGCTCGGGCCGGTGCGCCTCCTCGTCGATCGCCCCGGCCGGCGCGGCGTCGCGCAGCACCTCGACCGCGGCGTCGTGCGGGTCGACCGGCTCGCGCCCGTCCCGCCCGTCGCGCGGCTCCCGCCCGTTCCTGTCGACCGTCGTCACGCCACGTCGTCCTGCTCGTAGGCGCGGGCCAGGGTGGCGTAGGCGGGCACGGTGGCGACCAGCTCGGTGTGGGGGCCCGACGCGGCGATGCGGCCGTCCTGCAGGAACAGCACCCGATCGGCCACCGCGATGGTCGACAGGCGGTGGGCGACGATCAGCGTGGTGGTGGTCAGGGAGCCCCGCAGGTTGGCCAGGACCTGCTGCTCGATCACCGGGTCGACCGCCGAGGTGGCGTCGTCGAGCAGCAGCAGGCCGGGCCGACGCAGCAGCGCCCGGGCGAGGGCCAGCCGCTGCCGCTGGCCACCCGACAGCGTGACGCCCCGCTCGCCGACCACGTGGTCGAGGCCGTTGGGCAGGCGGGCGACGAAGCGATCGGCGCGGGCCACCTCCAGCGCCCAGCGCAGGTCGGCGTCGCCGATGCCCGCCTCGCCGAAGGTCAGGTTGTCGCGCACGGAGGCCACGAACAGGAACGACTCCTGGAAGGCGAGGGCCACGCCCCGGCGCACCCCGGCGGGATCGGCGTGGGCCAGGTCGACGTCGCCGACCCGCACCACGCCGGCGTCGGGGTCGTGGAGGTGCGCCAGCAGCAGGCACAGGCTGGACTTGCCCGACCCGGTCGCCCCCACCAGCGCCACGACCTCGCCGGGCTCGACCCGCAGGCTGCAGTCGTCGAGCACCGGCTCGGCGTCGTCGTAGCCGAAGCGCACGGCGTCGAGCTCGGCCGCCAGCGGGCCGTCCGGGAGCGGCTCGCCCTCGCCGTCGGCCGGGCGGGTGCGGGCGGGGTAGGCGAGCACCGTGCGCAGCCGGTCGACCGACACGACCGCCCGGGGCAGCTCCTCCAGCATGTAGCCGAGCACCCGGGTCGGGAACGCGAGGATGCCGAACAGCGCCATCGCCTGCACCAGGCCGCCGATGTCGAGCGCACCGGTCGACACCCGCCACGACCCGACCGCCAGCAGCACGATGGTGCCCAGCTGCGGCAGGGTGTCGAGGCCGGGCTCGAAGGTGGCGCGCAGCCAGCCGACCTCCAGGCGGGCGTTGCGCAGCGCCTGGGCCTCGGTCTCCAGTCGGGCCTGCTCCCGCTGCTCGAGGCCGAGCGTCTTCACCACCAGGGCGCCGTCGAACGACTCGTGGGCCACCGCCGCCACCCGGCCCAGCCGGTTCTGGGTCTCCGCCGCCGGGATCTCGATGCGGCGGGCGTAGACCCGGTTGAGCAGGCCCAGCGTCGGGAACAGGGCCAGGCCGACGAGCATCAGCAGCGGGTCGACCACGCCCAGGCTGCCGACCGCCGCCACCAGCAGCACCACCACACCGATCGACATCGGCACCGGCTGGAGGGCGGTGACCGCGCGCTCGATGTCGGCGTCGGCGTGGGCCAGCAGGGTGCCGGTCTGGTGGCGGCCGAAGAAGTCGAGCGGCACCGACAGGTACTTGTCGACCACCCGCATGAACCAGGTCTTCTGCATCTGCAGGCTGGCGTCCATGCCGTAGTAGCGGCGCAGCATCGCCCCGACCGCCCGCAGAGTGGCCACCGCCATGATCGCCGCGCCACCGGCCGCGATCGTCGTGCCGTCGACGCCCTCCTCGAAGCCCGGGCTGATCACCTCGTCGGTCACCCGGCCCAGCGCCACCGACCCACCTACCGCCATCAGCGCGTACAGCGTCGAGCCGCCGACGGCCAGCACGAAGGGGCCGGGATGGCTGCGCATCGCCTCCCAGATCAGCGACGCGCCACGGCGCATCATCGAGGCTGCGGGTTCGTCGGGCGCGACTCCGGGCGCGCTGGTGGAGAGGGTGGACATGACGGATGTTCAGTGTGGCAGCGGAGGCGCAGCCTTCACCTCTTGGGGCGGCGGCGGGGAGGTTGGCATGGGTCTGCCGGGGGATGGCCAGGTTGAGGTAAGGCTTTCCTGTCATTGCCCCGCTACTTGTTTCGGACTCTCTCGGGGAGCGGTGTAGCGTCCGCGTGATGGAGCGCCTCGGACGTTTCGAGCACAACCAGTGGGTCGGCGACAAGCGCAGCCAGGTCGTCCACGACGTCGACGCCTGCACCGCCCCCGACGTGCTCGACGAGCTCGTGAAGGCCGAGACCTACCTGTGCTTCGGCCCCGACACGCTGCCCGAGGCGCGCAACCGGGGCTACCGACGTTGCGGCAAGTGCGAAGGCGTCCGCTCGTCCGACTGAGCCCACCCCCGGTGAGCGCCGGCGGGAGGCTGCCGTGGCCGTGATGGACGACCGGGTGGTGTCCGACGGGCTGAACCTGGTCGCGCACATCGCCCGCCCCGAGGGGCGCCAGTCCGGCGTCTGGCCGGCCGTGGTGCTCATCCACGGCTACCCGACGGTGGTCGAGTCGGCCGCCACGGTGGCCAACAGCCTGCCCGAGCTGGCCGACCGCATCGCTGCCGAGATGGGCTGGATCGCCGTCGCGGTGGCGCTGCGGGGTTGCAGCGGGTCCGAGGGCCAGTTCTCGATCGGCGGGTGGCTCGACGACATCACCGCCACCGTCGACCACCTGGAGAAGGAGGAGCGGCCGCTCGGCGTGTGGCTGGCGGGGTTCGGGACGAGCGGCGGGCTGGCGATCTGCGCCGGCGCCCGCGACGACCGCATCCGGGGCGTCGCCGCGCTGGGGGCGCCCGCCGACTTCGACGACTGGGCCTCGCAGCCCCGGCGGTTGCTGCAGCACAGCCGCGAGGTGGGCCTGATCACCGACGCCGCGTTCCCGCAGTCGCTCGACTCCTGGTCGAAGGAGTTCCGGGCGATCCGGGCCATCGCCTGCGTGCAGGAGTACGCGCCCCGGCCGCTGCTCGTGGCCCACGGCAGCGACGACGACGTGGTGCCGCCGTTCGACGCCCGGGTGCTGGTCGACGCCCACGGCTCCGGCGAGCTGCGGTTCGTCACCGGCGCCGGCCACCGCCTGCGCCACGACCCCCGGGCGGTCGCCGTGCTGCTGGGCTGGCTCGACCGCCAACGCCACCTCCTCCGCCGCTGACCCCTCGAAATTGCGTGGCTCACGGCCCTATTGCGGCCGCCAGCCACGCAGTTTCGGTTGGTTCGCCGTCAGCCGGCGACCTGCTCGCCGTCCTTCCACACCGCTCGGACGCGGTCACCGAGGTTGTCGACGTCGAGGGCGTCGCCGTCGACCATCACGATGTCGGCCCGCTTGCCCGGCTCGAGGGTGCCCAGCTCGGCGTCCACTCCCAGCAGCTCGGCCGCGGTGCGGGACGTCGCCACCAGCGACTGGGCCGGCGTCAGGCCCCGCTCGACCATGAGGGGCAGCTCACGCAGGTTCTCCCCGTGGGGCGTGACGCCCGAGTCGGTGCCCATCGCTACCTTCACCCCGGCGGCGATGGCCCGGGACACGGAGTCGGCATGCTCCTCGACGACCATCTCGGCCTTCCGCAGGCTCTCGTCGGCCACGTTGGCGCCGGCCGCGGCCGCGTCGATGACGCCCCGAGGCGCCAGGAGCGTGGGCACCAGGTAGGTGCCGTTCTCCAGCATCATCCCGATCGCCTCGTCGTCGAGGTAGATGCCGTGCTCGATCGACCGGATGCCCGCCCGGATCGACGCCTTGATGCCCTCGGTCGCCTGGGCGTGGGCCATCACCCAGAGCCCGGCCGCGGTGGCCTCCTCGACGGCGGCCTCCAGCTCGTCGTCGCGGAAGTGGCCGTGGCGGGGGTCGTCGCGGGGCGACAGGACGCCGCCGCTGGCCGCCAGCTTGATCACGTCGGCGCCCGCCCGGACGAGCTCCCTCACCTTCTTGCGCATCTCCAGCGGCCCGTCGACGATCGCGCCCGGCTTGCCCGGGTGCGTCATCCCGAAGGGGCTGGGGAAGTGGCCGCCGCACACCATCCACTTGTCGGCGTGGCCGCCGGTCTGGCTGAGCATCGTGAGCGAGATCTGCATGCGGGGGCCGTCGACCAGGCCCTGCTCCACGGCGGTCTTCACGCCGAGGTCGGCACCCCCGGCGTCGCGGATGCTGGTGATCCCGATGCGCAGGGTGGCTTCCAGGTTCTTCGCCGCCTCGAAGAACTGCAGCGAGAACGGCGTCTGGGCCATCTTCCACAGGTCGAACTGGCTGATCATCACGTGGGTGTGGCAGTCGAACAGGCCCGGCACCAGCGTCGTGCCGGTGCAGTCGACCGCCACGTCGCCGTCGAGGCCGGGGCCCACCTCCACGATGCGGTCGTCCTCGACGACGATGTCGGCGTCGGCTGCGTTCGGTTCGGCGCCCACGGCGTCGAACACCCGGCCACCGTGGAAGAGCAGGCGTTGACCCATGCCGCCCAGTGTGGCCGGAGGTCGTTACCCATGCCGACCTCCCCGCCGCCGCCCCCAGCGGTGTCAAGGGCGGCTTCGCCGCGTTGACCGCTACCTACTCTTGCTTGGTCTTCCCCGCGGCCCGCTTGGCCTGCTTCCAGGCCCGGACCCGCTTGAAGTTCTCGGGCGTGTCGATGTCGGCGACGGAGCGGGGCTCGTCGTCGTCGAACGGGCTCGCCGCCTTCTCCCAGCCCTCGGGCCGGACGTCGAAGCGCTTCGCCAGCAGGGCCATGAAGATCTTCGACTTCTCGGCACCGAACCCGGGCAGGGCCCGCAGCCGCTTGAGCAGCTCGGCGCCGGTCGGAGCGTCGCGCCACAGGGCATCGGCGTCGCCGCCGTACTCGTCGACCAGGATCTGGCACAGCGCCTGCGTCCGCTTCGCCATCGCACCCCAGTAGCGGTGCAGGGCGGGCGGCTGCCGGAAGACCGCGGCGATCTCCTCGGGGTCGGCGGTGGCCAGGTCGGCGGCGTCGAGCTTGCGGCCCCGGCGCTCCTGCAGCCGGTAGGGCGCCACGAAGGCCCGCTCCATCGGGAACTGCTGGTCGAGCAGCATGCCGAGGAGGAGGGCCAGCGGGTCGTCGATGAGGAGCTGATCGGCGGCCGGCTCACCCGTCACCGGCAGGGTCGGCGTGCTCATAGGCCGATCACCGTAGCGGCCGGTCGCTACCTCGGAGTCGCTACCTCAGAAGGGCCGGTGGCCGAGCCGGCCCGACTTCGGCTTCGGCTTCAGCGCCTCGGTGACGGCCGCGGCGACCACGTCGGTGTAGCGCTGGGCGCCGACGGGGGTCAGGTGGTAGCCGTCGCGGGTCAGCAGGCCGGGCTCGGCGTCGGCGACGTGGCGCCAGTCGACCAGCGTGATCTCATGGTGGCGGTCGACGGCGGCGTCGATCCGGTCGTTGACCTCGCCCTCCCAGCGGCGCGGCACCTTCACGTTGACCAGCAGGAGCTGCCGCCTCCCGGCGATGTCGACGATGTCGTCGATGGCCTCGTCCGGGAACGGCCCGTTGGCGCCCAGGTGGAGGACGACCACGTCGCCGAGGCGGCCGTGGTCGGCGAGGTCGGCGACCAGGCCGGGTGTGTCGACCATCTGCCGGCCCACCTTCGCCTCCACCTGCAGCGTCGGGCCGAGGCGGGCGCTGAGGGCCGGGGCGGCGCCCAGCATCACCGAGTCGCCGATGCCGGTGATCGGCGGCAGCGGGACGGGCGGGGGCAGCGTCGGCGGCGGCGCGACCTGGGCGGGCACGGGTTGCGGTTGACCGGCCGCCGACGCCGACTGGCCCGGGCTCACGGGCGCCGCCTGCGGGGCGACGGTGGTGGGCGGCGGGAGCGTGTCGCCGATCGGGGCGCCCGCCATCTCCGAGGTGAGGCCCACGTCGGGGGGCGTGGTCACCAGGTGGTGGCCGGTGACGGCGACCGCGGCCAGCGTCAGCAGCGTCGCCCCGGATGCCAGCGCACCGAACAGCGGGCGCCGCAGCATCTCGCCGGGCAGCCAGCGCCGCAGGTCGTCGAGCGACTGGAGGAAGCCTCGCTGGCGGATGGGCTGCTCCACCCAGCGGTACGACGCGCCCGCCAGCAGCAGCGTGAGGACGACCATGCCGGCCGACCGCAGCGGCGATTCCGGCTGCTCGCCCGGCGCGACCGCCAGCGCCACGACGATCGGCCAGTGCCACAGGTAGATGCCGTACGAACGCTGGCCCACCCAGCGCAGCGGCGCCAGCGACAGGCCCTTCGCCACCAGCCCCTGCACCGGGTGGACCACCACCGCGATCAGCACGACCGTCGCCAGCTGCACGGTGCTGAGCCCCATCCCGAAGGCGTCCGGGTCGTGCTCGCTGACGTCGAGCGTGTAGCGGCCGACCACCACCAGCGCCGCCAGGGCCACCAGGTCGAGCACCGGGGCCGCCCAACGTCCCGGCACCTGGCGCAGCCGGCTCGGCACCCACACCATCGCCAGGGTGGCGCCGATCAGGAGGCCGGCGGCCCGGGTGTCGGTGCCGTAGTAGATGCGCGAGGGGTCGACGCCCGGTGCCTCCAGCGCGAACCGCCACGCGGTCGACACGAGCGCCGCGCCCAGCAGCAGCATGGCCCCGTGCCGGGCGGTCGGCCGGAAGGCCAGGATCGCGCCGAGCAGCAGCGGCAGGGCCAGGTAGAACTGCTCCTCGATCGACAGCGACCAGAGGTGCTGCAGCGGCGACGGGCCCGCCGCGGCGGCGAAGTACGACTGCTCGGTGAAGATCAGCCGCCAGTTGAGGACGTAGCCCAGCGACGCCAGGGCGTCGCCGCGCAGGCTGACGAAGCGGTCGTAGTGCGCCAGCGTCGCTCCGACCAGGGTCGCCGTGATGACGACGGTGACCGCGGGGAGCAGGCGTCGGGCCCGGCGCAGCCAGAACTGCCGGAGGTCGATCCGGCCGGTCTGCTCGCGCTCGGTGTGGAGCAGCGCGCACACCAGCCAGCCGGACAGGACGAAGAACACCTCGACCCCGATGTAGCCGCCCGGGACCGCGCTGTAGCCCAGGTGGTAGGCCACGACGGCGGCCACCGCGAGGGCGCGCAGGCCGTCGAGCGCGGGAAGGTAGCCGAACGCGCGACGGGATGAGGACACCAGAAGGGCAATGTACCCAACCCACCACGCACGGCGGTGTAATGCCCGCTATGCGTGACCAGGCGCTATGTGGCGGGGGTCGGAGGTGGCGTCAGAGGTCGTGGGCGCGGGGGTCGACCCGGTCGGCGTCGATGCCGTAGTGCGCGATCGCCTCGGCGACGACCTCCGTCTTCACCTCGCCCTGGCGGGCCAGCGCCCACAGGGTGGCGACCACCACGTGGGGCATGTCGACCTCGAAGAACCAGCGCAGCTGCTCCCGGGTGTCGGAGCGACCGAAGCCGTCGGTGCCCAGCGGCACGAACGGGCTCCGCACCCACCGGGCCACCTGGTCGGGGACCATCTTCATGAAGTCGGTGACGGCGACGATCGGGCCGCCCTCGGCACCGAGGCGCTGGGTGACGAGCGGCGTGCGAGGCGTGTCCGTGGGATGGAGGCGGTTCCAGCGCTCGGTCTCCAGCGCCTGCTCACGCAGCCGCTTGTAGGAGGTGACCGACCACAGCTCGGCGCCGACGTCCCAGCGCTCGGCCAGCTCCTTCTGGGCGGCGCGGACGGCGCCCTGGGCGGTGCCGGAGAACAGGATCGTCGCCCGCGAGTCGGGCCCCTCGGGGGCGTCCGACCAGCGGTAGATGCCCTCGATGATCCCCCGGGTGACGCGCTCGGGGTCCTCGTCGTCCTCGGCCGGGACCGGCAGCGGCGGCATCAGGTAGTTCTCGTTGTAGAGCGTGAGGTAGTGGATGACGTCGCGCTCGTCGGCCAGCATCTCGTGCAGGCCGTGGTGGATGATCGTCGCCATCTCGTAGGCGAACGCCGGGTCCCACGCCTCGACCGTCGGCACGGTGCTGGCCAGCACGTGGCTGTGGCCGTCCTGGTGCTGGAGGCCCTCGCCGAGCAGCGTGGTGCGCCCGGCGGTGGCGCCGAGGAGGAAGCCACGGGCCCGGGAGTCGGCGGCCGACCAGATCAGGTCGCCGATCCGCTGGAAGCCGAACATCGAGTAGAAGGTGAAGAACGGCACCATCGGCACGCCGCGGTGCGCGTACGAGGTGCCGGCGGCGATGAAGCTGGCCAGCGAGCCGGCCTCGGTGATGCCCTCCTCCAGGATCTGGCCGTTGCGGGCCTCGGTGTAGGAGAGCAGCAGCTGGGCGTCGACCGGCTCGTAGACCTGGCCCTGCGCGGCGTAGATCTTGAACTCCTTGAACAGGGCGTCCATGCCGAAGGTGCGGGCCTCGTCCGGGATGATCGGCACGACGCGGGACCCGAACTGGGGGTCGCGGCACAGGTTCCGCAGCAGGCGGGTGAAGGCCATCGTGGTCGACACCTCCTGCTTGCCGGACCCGGCCATCACCTCGGTGAAGGTCGACTCGCCCGGCATCGTCACCGGCCGCTTCGTCTCCGTGAGGCGCTGGGGGAGCGGGCCGTCGAGCTGGCGGCGGCGGTCGATCAGATAGGTGTGCTCCACCGAACCGGGCTCGAAGCGCAGGTAGGGCGGCTCCTTGCCGTCGGCCAGGGCGTCCTCGGGGATGACGTCGTCGAGGAACAGGCGGGCGCGCATGGCCCGCAGCTGCTCGACGGTCATCTTCTTGATCTGGTGGGTGGCGTTGCGGCCCTCGACGTCGGGGCCGAGCGTCCAGCCCTTGATGGTCTTCGCCAGGATGACGGTGGGCGCGCCCACCTGCTCGGTGGCGGCCTTGTAGGCGGCGTAGAGCTTGCGGTAGTCGTGGCCGCCGCGGGGGAGGGTGCGCAGGTCGTCGTCGGAGAGGTGTTCCACCATCTTGCGCAGGCGGGGGTCGGGGCCGAAGAAGTGCTCGCGGATGTAGGCCCCGGACTCGACCGCGTAGCGTTGGAACTCGCCGTCGACCGTGGAGTTCATCTTGTTGAGCAGGACGCCGTCGCGGTCCTTCAGGAGCAGCTCGTCCCAGCGCGAGCCCCAGACGACCTTGATGACGTTCCAGCCGGCGCCGCGGAAGAGGGCCTCGAGCTCCTGGATGACCTTGCCGTTGCCGCGTACGGGGCCGTCGAGGCGCTGCAGGTTGCAGTTGACGACCCAGATGAGGTTGTCGAGCTGCTCGCGGGCGGGGAGCGTGAGGGCGCCGAGGGTCTCCGGCTCGTCGCACTCGCCGTCGCCGATGAAGCACCAGACCCGGCTGCTGCTGGTGTCGTCGATCTGGCGGTTGTGCAGGTAGCGGAGGAACCTTGCGTGGTAGATCGAGTTGAGGGGGCCGAGGCCCATCGACACCGTGGGGTACTCCCAGAAGCCCGGCATCAGGCGGGGGTGGGGGTAGCTGGAGAGGCCGTGGCCCTGGACCTCCTGGCGGAAGCCGTCGAGCTGCTCCTCGGTGAGGCGGCCGTCGAGGTAGGCGCGGGCGTAGACGCCGGGGGCGGCGTGGCCCTGGATGTAGACGGCGTCGCCGGCGAGGCCGTCCTCCTTGCCGCGGAAGAACCAGTTGAAGCCGACGTCGTAGAGCGACGCCGAGGAGGCGAACGTGGACAGGTGGCCGCCGATGCCGTCGGCGTGCTTGTTGGCCTTGATCACCATCACCGCCGCGTTCCAGCGGATGAAGGCCCGGATGCGGCGTTCGAGCTCGAAGTCGCCGGGGAACCAGGGTTCCTCCTCGGGCGGGATCGTGTTGACGTAGGGCGTCGACACCGATGCGGGGCTGCCGATCTGGAGCTCGCGTGCCCGTTCGAGGAGCTTCGACATGAGGAAGCGGGCGCGGCTCTTGCCGCCGGCGTCGACGACCGCGTCGAGGGAGTCGAGCCATTCCTGCGTCTGACCGGGGTCGATGTCGGGGAGCTGGTGCACGAACCCGTCGATGATCATCGCCCCATTGTGCCCGCCGTAAGTGGGGTCCCCGTCACGTGGCCCGGCATGATCCCGCTCCTCGGGCTCCCCTGGAGGCCGGGGGTCCCGGTGCGGTGGCGGGCACGCATTAGCTTGCGGCGATGCCTGCAAGCGTGCCTGGGACCACCGTCGTGTTCACGGACGGGGCGTGCCTGGGGAACCCCGGCCCCGGCGGGTGGGCGTGGGCGGCCGTGGATGGACCGTCGGCCAGCGGCGCCGAGGCCCGCACCACCAACCAGCGGATGGAGGTGACCGCGGTGCTCATGGCCCTGCGGACGCTGCCGGGCCGGCTGGAGGTGGTGAGCGACTCGACGTACGTCGTCAACTGCTTCCGCGACCGCTGGTGGGAGGGGTGGATCCGGCGCGGCTGGTTGAACTCCGCCCGCAAGCCGGTCGCCAACCGCGACCTGTG
The DNA here is from genome assembly GCA_035316325.1 of Acidimicrobiales bacterium. Taxonomy (NCBI): domain Bacteria; kingdom Bacillati; phylum Actinomycetota; class Acidimicrobiia; order Acidimicrobiales; species Acidimicrobiales bacterium. Next base: position 16,702 of record DATHJB010000017.1, on the reverse strand, counting down.
GGAGCCGTTGGTGGAGCTCTACCGCTCCCGCGGCGACGTGACGTTCCGCTGGGTCAAGGGCCACTCCGGCAACCCGATGAACGACCTCGTCGACGAACTGGCCGTCGCCGCCGCCCGCACCCAGACGGGCACCCCCTAACCTCGGGATCCGGGGCCGGCAGCCCTTGTCGGCTCGGCGGGGTATCCGGGGTTGGGGGCGCGGGTAGCGTCCGGCGGGTGCAGGTCGGGGTCGATACAGGTGGGACGTTCACCGACGTCGTGGCGGCGGACGGTCGGTCGACGAAGGTGCTGTCCACCCCCGACGACCCGGCTCGGGCCGTGGGGGCAGGGTTGGACGCCTTGCAGGTGCGGCCGAGCCTCCTGGCCCACGGCACGACGGTGGCGACGAACGCTCTGCTCGAGCGGCGGGGCGCAGCGGTGGCGCTGGTGACGAACGACGGCCTGGCCGACGTGGTGGAGATCGGGCGGCAGGACCGGCCGTCGCTCTACGACCAGCTCGCGGACCGACCGGAGCCGCTGGTGCCCCGGAACCTCCGCTACGAGGTGCGCGGGCGCCTGGCCGCCGACGGTCGCGAGATCGAGCCGCTGGACCTGGGCTCGCTGTCCCGACTCGAGCTGGGCGACGGCGTCGACACCGTGGCCGTCTGCCTGTTGCACGCCGACCTGAACCCCGACCACGAGCGGGCGGTGGCGGCCCACCTGCGGGCGCGGGGTCTCGACGTGGTGTGCTCGCACGAGGTGTCGCCCGAGATGCGGGAGTACGAGCGGACGGTGACCACGGTGATCAACGCCTCGCTGCGTCCGCGCACCCGGGGCTACCTCCGCCGCCTGACCGACCTGGCCGACGAGGTGCTGGTGATGACCTCCGCGGGTGGGCTCCTCCCGACGGCCGACGCGGCGGAGCTGCCGGCGGCCCTGCTGCTGTCGGGGCCGGCCGGGGGTGTGCGGGCGGGCGCCGCGGCGGCCGCGGCCAACGCCTTCCCCGATGCGGTCACGTTCGACATGGGTGGGACCTCCACCGACGTCTGCCTGATCCTCGACGGCGAGCCGGCGCCGGCGGCCCAACGCGATGTGGGTGGGTTCACGGTGCGGTTCCCTTCGCTCGACGTGCACACGATCGGCGCCGGTGGCGGTTCGATCGCCCGGCTCGACGCCGGTGGTGCCTTGGTGGTGGGGCCGGAGAGCGCCGGAGCCCGGCCCGGCCCGGCCTGCTACGGGCAGGGCGGCACGCAGCCGACCGTGACCGACGCCAACCTGGTCGCCGGCCGCATCCCGGCCGAGTCGGCCTTCGTTGGGCTCCGCCTCGACCGCGCTGCGGCCGAGGCAGCTCTGTCCTCGGCGGGTGTGTCCGCCGAAGGTGTCGTGGCTGTCGTCAACGCCAACATGGAGCGTGCGCTGCGGGCCGTGTCGGTGGAACGGGGCGTCGACCCCCGGGGCCTGGCCTTGGTCGCCTTCGGTGGCGCCGGCCCACTCCACGCCGCCGAGCTGGCGGACGCGTTGGGCATGAGCGCCGTCGTGGTGCCGTCGCGGGCCGGCGTGCTGTCGGCCGTCGGGCTGCTGACGGCACCCCGGCGGCGTGACCTCGTGCGGTCGTGGCCGACGCCGTCGGACCACACCGGCCTGACCGACGCCCTCCACGCCCTTGCCGAGGAGGCCGGAGAGCTCGCCTCCGGCGGGCTCGACCCGAGTGGCCACCGCCACGACGGCGCTCACACGGAGGTCGAGACCTCGCTCGACTGCCGCTATGCCGGCCAGAGTCACGAACTGACCGTCCCTGACGTCGACGCCTTCCACGCCGAGCACGCCCGTCGCAACGGCTACGCCCGGTTGGAGCAGTCCGTCGAGGTGGTCGCTCTACGTGCGACCGTGCGTCGCGCCGCGTCGGTGGACCTCGACAGGTTGCCTTTGCCGGACGGCCCGCCCCGCCGGTCGACCTATGGGCCCGCGGTCCTCGCCGAGGCCGATTGCACCGTCTGGGTGCCTGAGGGTTGGGTCGCTCGAGCCGGCGCCGCCGGCGCGTGGGTCCTGCGCCGCCAGGACTGACGGACAGCCCTCAGATGAGCACCACGAGCGTGCCGAAGCAGAGCGACGCGGTGACGGCGGTGCTGCCGGCGAAGCCGAGCAACGTCGTCCGGGTGCTCTGCCGCCGACTGCCGCGCATCTCGTCGAGGAGCCGGTCCTGTGTCTGCTGCACCCGTGCGTCGGTGCTGTCGAGCCGGTTCTCGACGCCGTCGAAACGGCGGTCGATGCTGCGCATTCGGGAGTCGATGCGGGCCGCGAGGGCGTCGGTACGTCGTTCGGTCTGGTTGATGCGATCGCCCATCGCTGCGAAGCGACCATCGTGCAGGACTATGCGGGCGTTGACCTCTTGTAGGCGGGCGTCGAGTCGGGCTTCGAGACGCCGCAGGTCATCTCTGGTCGGGGGATCAGCCCTGCCCCCGGGAAGCATGCTCATGGTGCTCCGTGTCCTGGATGCCGTTCAGAGTGCGATCCGCACACTACAGCGCGTCACGGGGGTATCTCGCAGCGCAGTGGTTGGTGGAGTGCTTGTGCATGTCACGTCCTTTCCGATGAACCTGACACGACGATATTCAGAGGGTGTGACAGTTAAGGCGGCGCAGCCGCGCCTGGCGTCGACACCCGGAGGCGGACCCCACGATGAGCCTTGATCCCGCCAGTCTCCAGGTGCTCTTGTCCCGGCTCACGGGCATCGCCGAGACGATGGGCGCCGTGCTGCGCCGGGCCGCGCACAGCCCGAACATCAAGGAGCGGGCCGACTGCTCGGCGGCGCTGTTCACCCCCGACGGCGAGTTGATGGTCCAGGCGGAGCACATCCCGGTGCACCTCGGCTCGATGCCCGCCAGCGTCCGGGCCGCCATCGATGCGTTCGGGGACACGCTCGGCCCCGGCGACCAGGTGATCCTCAACGATCCGTTCGCCGGCGGCACGCACCTGAACGACGTCACCCTCGTCGCTCCCTGCTTCGCCGACGGGACGCTGGTCGGCTGGGTGGCCAACCGGGCCCACCACGCCGACCTCGGCGGCGCCGCCCCCGGGTCGATCCCCGCCGACGCCACCGACGTGCACCAGGAGGGCCTGCGCATCCCGCCGCTCGTCTACGGGCCGTACGTCCGGGCGCTGTTCGAGGCCAACTCGCGCACTCCTGCCGAGCGGGTCGGCGACCTCGACGCCCAGGTCGGCGCCAACGCCGTCGGCGTCGCCCGCCTGGCCGAGCTGGCCGGGGCGCCGCTGGCCGAGATCGTCGACTACGGCGAGCGGCGGATGCGGGCCGCGCTCGACGGCCTCCCGGACGGGAGTTGGCGCTTCGAGGATGTGCTCGACTCGACCGGCTCCGCCGACGACCAGCAGCACCCGGCCCGGGTCGCGGTCGCGGTCACGGTGGTGGGCGACACGGTGACGTTCGACTTCACGGGGACCGACCCGCAGTCCCGGGGCAACGTCAACGCCGTGGAGGCGGTGACGGTGTCGGCGGTGTCGTACGCACTGCGGGCCGCGGTCGACCCGACGCTGCCTGCCAACGGGGGCGTGATGCGGCCGGTCACCGTGGTAGCACCCGCCGGCACGCTGGTGGCGGCGCTCCCGCCGGCCGCTGTCGGCGCCGGCAACGTCGAGGTGAGCCAGCGGGTGGCCGACGTGTGCCTGGGGGCGCTGGCCGAGCCGTGCCGACCCCGGGTGCCGGCGGCGGGCCAGGGCACGATGAACAACGTCCTGGTCGGCGGGTCGGGCTGGGTGTACTACGAGACCGTCGGCGGCGGCCAGGGCGGCCGCCCGGGCCCCCGACCCCACCCCGGCGAGTCAGGCATTCAAGTGGGGATGACCAACACCCAGAACACCCCGATCGAGGCTTTGGAGCGGGCGTTCCCGATGCGGGTCCTGCGCTACCGCCTGCGCCTTGGCAGCGGCGGCGCCGGCTTCTCCCCGGGCGGTGAGGGCATCGAGCGCGACCTCCAGGTCCTGGAGGACTGCACGCTGTCGCTGATCACCGAGCGCCGTGTCTCCCAACCGTGGGGCCTGTGGGGCGGTGGGCCCGGTGCGGTCGGCGAGAACTGGCTGCTCCCTGGCGGTGACGAGTCCCGAGCCGAACGCCTCCCTGACAAGTGCACCATCCAACTCAAGTCCGGTGACGTGGTCCGAATGCTTACGCCGGGTGGCGGCGGCTGGGGCCCAACACCGGCCTGAACCAAGGCACGAGATCGCCGGCTACGCGCTTCGTGTCAGGGCGAGCGGCGCCGCGGTTCTGTGCGCCTCGTGCCCGTGATCCCGGTGTCAGCAGTTCGTCGTCGTGGCGCTGGCCGTCTGACCGTTGCCGGCTACGACGGGGGGCTGATGCGTTGGAGCTGGGTCCACCCGCTCCAGCCGCGCTCCTCGAGTAGGCGCAGCAACCTCCGGGCGAACGGCACCGCGTTGACGAACACCTCGTCGAGCAAGGCGACCAACTCGTCGTCGAGCGCGAAGTCGGCGATCTGGTCCTCGCTCCAGTGTTCGGCGTCCTCCTCGAACATCGCCACGAGCCGGTCGGCGACCGCGGGCAGGCGTGGATCATCGGTGTCCCAGTCGGCCGCCTCGACGAGGTCGACGTACATCGCGGTGACGGCCGGGTCTTCGATCTGGCTGCGCTTGAGCGCCATCAGTGCCGGCATCTGGTCGGGGATCTGCGCGGCCACGAGGATCCAGGCGTCGCGCTCCATCTCGATCGCCCGCTCCGGGACGTCGAGCTCGCGCAGCCGGTCGAGGTAGTCGACCGCCTCGGGCGGCAGCGCTAGCCGGTCGCCGGCCGCGAGCTCGGTGACGCGTTCACGGTGGCGCTGGCGCTCGCAGATCTCGGAGCGCAGGCGGCGATCGATCTCCTCGATCGCCGCGGCGAAGTCCTCCTCGTCGGCGGTCAACAGCTCCTGCACCCGCGACAGCGGCACGCCGGCCTCGGCCAGCGTCTTGATCCGGATCAGCTCGACGACGGCTGCCGCGTCGTAGCGCCGGTACCCCGAGTGGTCGCGCTCAGGCTCGGGCAGCAACCCCTTGGCGTGGTAGTGGCGCACCGCCCGCACAGTCACCCCGGCGTACGCCGCGAGCTGGCTGATCGTCAGCATGTCGGACCGCTGTTCATCGAGGTCAGTGTGCCGGGCGGTTCAGGCGAGCTTGCGGTGGTACGTGCGCACGGCGAGCGCGTAGGCCACGACCAGGAGGCCGACGCACCAGGCGAGTGCGGTCCACAGATCGTTACCGAGCGGCTGGTCGGCGTACAGGTTCCGGAGCGTGTTGACGATCGAGGTGACGGGCTGGTGCTCGGCGAACCACTCCACGGGGCCGGGCATCCCGGTGGTGGGCACGAAGGCCGAGCTGACGAACGGCAGGAACAGCAGCGGATAGGCGAACGCGCCTGCGCCGTCGGGTGACTTCGCGGCGAGCCCGGCGCTGACTGCCAGCCAGGTCAGCGCCAGGGTGAACAGCACGATGATGCCAAGCACCCCGAGCCACGCGACGACGCCGGCTCCCGAGCGGAACCCGATCGCCAGGGCGACGAGGACGACCAGCACGAGCGAGATCAGGTTGGCGATCAGCGAAGTCAGCACGTGCCCCCACAGGACTGCCGAGCGGGCGATCGGCATCGACTGGAACCGCTCGAAGATCCCGCCGGAGACATCGGTGAAGAGGCGCAAGGACGTGTAGGCGACGCCTGACGCGACCGTGATCAGCAGGATGCCCGGCAGGAGGTAGTTGACGTACTTGCTGCCGCCCGTGTCGATCGCTCCGCCGAAGACGTAGACGAACATCAACAACATGACGATCGGTGTGATCGCGGTGGTGATGATCGTGTCCGGGCTGCGCAGGATGTGGCGCAGGGAGCGGCCCAGCAGCGCGCTCGTGTCGCTGAGGAAGTGGTTGTTCATCGTCCGACCTCACTTGTCCGTGGCGACCGGGGGGCCGCTGTGTCGCTCAGGGGGGCTTCCCCACCGGTGCGACGACCGACGAGAGCGAGGAAGATGTCTTCGAGGCTCGGCTGCTTCTCGACGTACTCCACCTGGGCCGGAGGCATCAGCGCCTTGAGCTCGGCGAGCGTGCCGTTCACGAGGATCCGGCCCTCGTGGAGGATCGCGATCCGTTCGGCGAGCTGCTCAGCTTCATCGAGGTACTGCGTGGTGAGCAGAACCGTGGTGCCGCCCTGGGCGAGTTCGCGGACGGATTGCCACACCTCCAGGCGAGCGTGCGGGTCGAGTCCGGTGGTCGGCTCGTCGAGGAACACCACCGGCGGGCTCCCGATCAGGCTCATCGCGATGTCGAGACGGCGGCGCATACCGCCCGAGTAGGTCGCCACCCGACGTCCCCCAGCGTCAGTGAGCGAGAAGCGGGCGAGCAGGTCGTCGGCGATCCGGCCCGGTTGGTCGAGGTGCCGCAGCTTGGCGATCAGCACCAGGTTCTCGCGTCCGGTGAGGATCTCGTCAACGGCGGCGAACTGCCCGGTGAGACTGATCGACTCGCGGACGTCCGCGGCCTGTGTGACGACGTCGAACCCGTTCACCACGGCCGTGCCGCCGTCGGCCCTGAGGAGCGTGGAGAGGATCTTCACGACCGTGGTCTTGCCGGCCCCATTGGAGCCGAGAAGGGCGAAGATGCTGCCCGGCGCCACGTCGAGGTCGACGCCGCGAAGCACCTCGAGGTCGCCGTACGACTTCATGAGCCCGGCGATCCTGATGGCTGGTGTCCTACTCATGAAACCAGCCTGCAGGGTTGACCTCGCGTCAAGGTCAAGCTCAATGTCGCGAGACGTCGCCGGCGGTGGCAACTGCTGCTGCGGCCTTGCGCCAGCCGCGGTGGGAACTCCTCGTCGCTTCGCGGCCTCGCCGCCGAATGTCGTCGCAGGGGGCCTCGGTGGGCCCATGCTCCGAGGCGTAGCTCGTCAGTGGCCGCGCCGGGAGTGTGGAGGGTCGAGGCTCGGTGTGGTTGCTGGGTGCGTGTGGGCGGCCGCCGTCACCGACGGCCTTCCTAACCAGGCGACCTCGATGTCAAGGGAGCGCGGGCGGGTGCCACGAGCTATGCAGCCACCCGGCGGTCTGTTCGGGTGACCGGCGCCCATCGAGTCCAGCTTCGACCAGCCATCCGCCAACAACTTGGCTTCCATCGCAACCACCTTCCGGGCCATGGCAGCCAGGACTACCCCAGACCCCAACTCAGGTGTCAGCGATCACCCGCCACACCCCTGTCAGCGAACTCACGACAGCTGACAGGTGCTACATGCGGCCCTATCAACTCGTAACTGGCGAGCGGCCAGCCGGGTCAGCGCAGCACGGCGTGCACGATGTACACCGGCAGGGCCACGACCAGCACCTGGAGCAGCAGGGCCCCGTAGATGAGCCCGGCCAGCAGGGCGATCAGCAGCAGCACGCACACGGCGATCGTCACGACCAGCAGTGCGCCCAGCACCCAGCCGACGGCGTCGCCGACCACGCGCTTCACCCAGCCCCAGGGCGTGGTGGGCCGGGGGCGGCGCAGCACCGGAGCGCCGGCCGGGCCGGCCAACAGCTGGGCGCCCATCGCCTCCAGCCGCCGCAGCCGCACGTCCATGGGCGGGATGAAGCGGTCGAGCCCGCTGCGCATCAGGCTCTGCCCGCCGGCGTCGCCGGCCGCCTCGTTGAGGGCCTTCTGGTACTCGGCCTGGACGGCGGTGCTCTCGCTCAGGCGGCGCCGCACGTGGTCCCTGGTCGACTCGCCGGGCCGACGCGCCTCGGCCCGCAGGGCGTGCATGCGCTCGTCGAAGCGGCGCTTGGCCAGCCCCTGCTCGATCTCGGGGCCCACCACGAACAGGTGCGACCACGGGCCCGCGGGCACCGGGGTCGACCGCCGGCCCAGGTGCTTGAAGGCCCGCACCAGGGCGTCCGGGTTGCGGGTGAGCTCGACGGCGGTGGCGTCGGCCAGCAGCCGCCGCCGTCGCCACAGCGCGCCCATGATCGGGGTGACGAGGAAGAGGCCGACCAGGCCGTGGGTCAGGCTGTAGGCCACCGACGAGGCCAGGAACGGGAAGGTCAGGCAACCCGAGCGGCGGTCGCCCGGCCCCTCCTCACCGCCGAGCATGGCCAGGTCGGCCATCTCCTCGGCGATGTAGTGCTCCTCACGGCCGTCCCTCAGCGGCCCGTCGGGGCGCATCGCCAGGCGGACCAGGCGCCGCAGCACCCGCCGGGTCTTGCGGCTGAACGGGGCCGCCAGCGCGGCGCCCACGAGGTCGAAGGTCTGGAAGACCGAGGCGACCACCAGCGCCGCGTGCAGGTCGCCGTTGACCACGGTGGCCAGGAGGTCGGCGATGACCGCGCTGGTGGGGTCGCGGCCCAACTCCTCGAGCAGGGCCTTGTGGACGATGATCGTCACGTCGTCGACCGACCGGCCCACCACGGCCGCGTTCACGGCGTCGCTGTCGACCACCATCACCCGCGGCGGCACGATGCCAGCGGCGAGGGCCATCTCCTCCACGAGGTTGACGAGCCGGCGCTCCTCCGGGTCGGTGAGGTCGGGGAGACGGGCGCCCGAGGCCAGCACCACCGCGCCGGCGGCCGAGCGCATGAAGATGCGGCGCACGGCCAGCCAGGCGAGGCCCATGACCACCATGCCCGGCACGAGCAGGCCCCCGGCGACCGGGACGTTGTCGAGCCCGCCGTAGCCGTCGCCGATGTCGGGCGTGGGCACCACCAGGTTCACCACGTCGGCGGTGACGAGCACCAGCGCCGACGCGAACGGCGACACCAGCACGCTCAACGGCAGGCCCAGCACCAGCACCGCACCCGCCGACAGGGCGGTGAAGCGCCACGACGACCGGCGGTGGCGCGCCTGCGCCTCGTAGAAGGTCTCGCGACCGTCTCGACCAGTGACCGCCATCGCGCCTCCGGACGCCAGCGTGCCGGCTCCTCACCTCGAGTGTCCCACGGAGAGGGGGTCGTCCAGTCCTCGTTCAGCGCCTAGAAATGGAGGGGTGCACCTCACCTCGAGAGGGTTGGGCGAGGCGCCTGCTGTCGTGTCTGCAAGAAGACTGTGGAATCTGCGCCTTCTGTTGGGCTTACTCAGGTAGCCGGACTGACGTCGGGTCGGCGTGTCGCGTGCGGTGACCAACACCCAGAACACGCCGATCGAGGCTTTGGAGCGTGCGTTCCCGATGCGGGTCCTGCGCTACCGCCTGCGCCTTGGCAGCGGCGGCGCCGGCTTCTCCCCGGGGGGCGAGGGCATCGAGCGCGACCTCCAGGTCTTGGAGGACTGCACGCTGTCGCTGATCACCGAGCACCGTGTCTCCCAACCGTGGGGCCTTTGGGGCGGCGGGCCGGGTGCGATAGGAGAGAACTGGCTGCTCCCCGGCGGCGACGAGTCCCGAGCCGAACGCCTCCCTGACAAGTGCACCATGCACCTGAAGGCTGGCGATGTCGTCCGGATGCTCACCCCCGGCGGTGGCGGCTGGGCCCAACAACGCCCTGACCCAAGGCGCGAGATCGCCGGTTCGGTGGTCGACCGACCGCTCGGTGAGCCGGTGCTCATGGCCAGACACCGGACCTGGATCCCGCGGTGCCGGGCGACCGATGCCACACCGGCGGTGCGACAGCCGGCGAGGCCGACGAGCACGTACTCGACAGGCCTGGCGCCGTGGTCCTCCGAGGCGAAGCACTCCGGGTGGTCGACGTCGAAGGTGTAGGTCGACCGGTGGCGGTGCTCGGTGCCGAGGCCGGTGAAGCCGTCGACGGTGGAGCGGCTGTGGGTGCCGCGCTACCAGGTGCAGGTGGCCTTCCAAGTCAACTCCGCCGCCTCGGCGGGCGCATCGTTGAGCGCAGCGCGGGCGCCGAGCAGGGCGTCCACGTCCACGCCGTTGTCGACGGGCTGGGTGGTGGTGGTCATCGCAGTTGTCCTCCGTCGGACGGTTGTCGGTGCGCTCAGGCGATCGAGGTCGGGGTCGGGGCCGGCTGCTCGGGGCCGAGCACCACGGGAAGGGCGCCGAGGCCGCGCAGCACAAGGCCGTCGCCGTGCGACCAGGCCAACTCGTCCCTGGGGACGGCGAGGCGGAGGTCGGGGAAGCGGCCGAGCAGCCGGCGGAAGGCGACGTCAGCCTCCATGCGGGCGAGTGGGGCGCCGAGGCAGTGGTGGGCGCCGTGACCGAACGCGAGGTGCCGGCGGGGTGGACGGGTGACGTCGAGGCGGTCGGGCTCGTCGACGAAGGCGGGGTCGCGGTTGGCGGCACCGAGGCTCACCAGCACCTGACGGCCGCTCGGGACCGTCACGCCGTCGAGCTCGACCGGCGCGGTCGTGACCCGGAAGGTGGCGTGGGGCACGGGCGCCGTGAAGCGCATCAGCTCCTCGACGGCCCCGGGCACGAGCCCGGCGTCGTCACGCACCAGTGCTAGCTGGTCGGGATGGTCGAGCAGGGCCACCACGCCGTTGCCGATGAGGCTGCTCGTGGTGTCGTGACCGGCCACCACCAGCTGGAACAGCGACGAGAGCGCCTCGGCGCGGGTGGCGTCGCCCCGGGCCACGGCCGCGACGAGCACGGCTACGACGTCGCCGTCCGGGTCCGGCGTGGCGCCGTCCACCAGGGCGCGGAGCGTCCCCGTGACGAGGTCCGAGGCGGCCACCGCCTCGGGGGGCGGGGGCCACGGCCAGGGCCGGAGCAGCGTGGCGAAGGCGTCGTGGAGGACCCGGCGGTGGGCGCCGTCCACGCCGAGGAGCTCGCAGACGACGGCGAACGGCAAGGGGTGGGCGAAGCCGCCGCGGAGGTCGACGACGGTGTCGGGTCCCCGCTCGGCGAGCTCGTCGAGCAACTGGTCGGCGAGGCGCTCGACGGCGGGGCGCAGGGCCGCGACCTGCGACGGGCGAAACGCCGAGGCGACCAGGCCCCGGAGCCGGCCGTGGTCGGGTGCGTCCATGGCCAGCATGTGGTGGGCGAAGTCGGGGCCCGGGAGCCCTTCGGCCACGACGTCGGGGTCCTGGTCGAGGGCGGCCACCATGTCCTTGGACAGCCGGTCGTCGCCGAGCGCCTGGCGGGCGGCCGCGTGGCCGAGCACGACCCAGGCGTCGTGGCCGAAGGGCAGCCGGACGTGCTGCACCGGGCAGCGCGAGCGGGCCTCGGCGAAGGTCGGGAAGGGGTCGTCGCGGACGGCGTCGCCCCACCCGCCCCACTCGACGGCGCTCACGAACGCTCCGGCCGGTAGCCCGTGCAGAGGAGCGCCACGTCGCGCAGCCGACCGTCGGCCCCCGCGTCGGCGTACACCTGCTGTTCGACCAGCAACGGCCCCTCGCCGATGTCGGGGTCGGACAGGCGGACCCGCCAGTGCAGGTGGACGCGACCGCCGACCTCACCGACGACCGCCTCGACCATCTCCCACCGCTCGGCACCGCCGAACCACCGGGCGAACGTCGAGCGCACGGCGTCGGCCCCCTCCAGGTCGAGGACACGGCGCGGGAGGAGGGCGCGGAAGCGCACCGCGTCGGCGAGGGTGCCGGCGAGCAGGTCGAAGTCGCGGGCGGCGAGCCCGTCGACGAAGCGGCCGGCGACCTCGAAGCTGAGCGCGTCGTCGGCCGGGACGGTCGTGGGATCGGTCGGGGTGGCCGTTGGAGTCATGCGTCCGTTCTACGGACGCTGCCCGATCGGCGCATCGGTCAGGTGACTTATGTTCCTGCTCAAACTTCAGCGGTCAGCCCGGTCAGCCCGGGCAGCCCGGTCAGTCGTCGGTGGGCTCGTCCACCAGGCCGTGGCGCATCGCGAACAGCGCGGCCTCGGTGCGACCGGAGACGCCGAGCTTCGTGTACACGTGCTCCAGGTGGGAGGTGACCGTGCGGCGGGCCACACCCAGCGCGGCGGCGATCTCGGGATTCGACCGGCCTCGTGCCAGCTGCACGACGACGTCGACCTCGCGGGGCGTCAGCCCGCCGGGCAGGCCCGCCCGTCGACGCACCCGGTGCCCGCCGGCGGACAACACGGCGTTGACGGCGTCGCCGTCGAGACGACCGGCGACGACCTCATCGCGCAGGACCCGCTCGGCCTCCGGCGCCGTCACCGCCGGCCGGTGCGGTCGGGGCCCGCGCAGGGCCTCGTAGACATCGGCGGCAGCCAGGACCCGAGCGCTGATCGGGATCGCGTCGGCGGTGACGCCCTTCGGGTAGCCCGACCCGTCGAGGCGCTCGTGGTGGAGAGCCGCACACTGGCCGATGCGCCGCAGCGTGGGCGTGCGCGCCAACATCCGCTCGGTCAGGTACGGGTGCGTGCGGGCCCGTTCGCGCTGGCCCATCGTCCACTGGCCCGTCTCCGTCCACACCGTGCTCGACACGCCGATGACGCCCACATCGTGGACCCACCCCGCCCGGCGGACGACGGCCACCTCGGACGGCGGCAGACCGAGGAACGAGGCGGCGCCGCCGGCCAGCGTCGCCACCCCCCGGCTGTGCCCCGTGCGGTGCGGGTCCTTGAGATCGGCGAAGTCGCCGAAGGTCGCGAGCGCCTCGTCGAAGAGGCCGTCGCCCATGGGCCTGCCGAGCGACGGGTCGAGCGCGATGACCTCGTCCCAGGCCGACAGGTCGGCGAGGTCGGCGAGGATCCCCGCGGCGTGGTCGCAGAAGCAGTCGACCAGCTCCGGATCGAACTGCGTGCCCCGCCGCTCGCGAGCCACGGCGACCGCGACCTCGACCCCGCCGACGTGGTGGAACGCCTCCACGTTGTCGGCCAGGTGGACGAGCCGGATGGCTGGTGCCACCTGCTGGCTGCCGACCTTGCCCGGCACACCCTTGCCGTCCCAGCGCTCGAAGGCCTGGAGCAGCGGCGTGCGCACGTCGTCACCCAGTCCGAGCCGCTCGGCGAAGTCGCCGGCCGCCTGGCAGTGCGACTCCATCACCTTCCGCACCGAACGCCCGGCCGTGGCCAGGAACCGGCCGACCATGCCGACCCGGCGCAGGCCTGGGCCGCCCCGGCCGAGGTGCCGGGCGACGAACATGCCCATGGCCATGGGCGTGAGGTCGCCGTCGTGGGTGTCGGCGTACAGGTCGGCCTCCTCGCCGAACAGGACCGCGAGGTCGCTCGTATCGGCCGCGCAGCCGACCCAGGTCAGCAGCGACGCGTAGTACGTGGCGGCCCGGACCTCAGGGCCCACGCCCGCCGTCTCGGCCAGGCGCATCGCGATCACCGTCTGGCGCAGCACCCGCTCGACCGGACGACCCATGCCCAGGTCCGACGCGATCGACAGCGTCGAGACCAGCTCCGCCAGACTCGGGGTCGCGGCCGCACTGTTCACGCCTCCATCCTCGCCCACCGCCGGTGCTCCGAGCGCTGATCCAAGGCCTTGGGTCTCGGCCAGCGCTGGACCGACAGCGCAGCGCCGTCTCGCTCATCACCGAGCGACGGGTTTCACATCCGTGGGGTCTCTGGGGTGGCGAACCTGGGGTCGACTCGCACGCGCACGGATCGGCCGGTTCGGTGCGGCTATTGCGCGGCAGGAAGCCTGGTTGTTCTGGGCGCGTCGAGCGGGTCAATACCGGTTCAGGCCGGTTTAGCCATCCATCCCTGGTCGGGCTTCCTGATGGTGCCCGTCTTCACCTTGGCCAACGCCGGAATCCAGGTGGATCGTGGTGCGGTCGGCCACGCGTCGATCTCCTGTGGTGGTGGCTCATCTGTCGACGCCGCTAACTCGTACGCTCCTCCCGGGCCTGCCGGATCTGGGCAACGAGCCACGTCAGACTCCAGAGGTTCGTAGGGTTCGTATGGTCGGCCCGTCGCTCCACGAGGATGATGAGCTCTGCCAGCGTCTCGGGGCGATCGCTCAGTATCCAGAGGTCTCGCCAGGTGCGGACACCGCTGCGGTGCTCGCAAAGCCCTGCGCTGGCTACTGGATCGGCACCGTCGTAGAGCACCAAGGCCGACGACTCCTGAGTTGCGCTCAGCACGGGTACCGAAGCGCGCAAGATCGTGAGCCCGCGACTCTCCAGCTCTTCAGCAGCGGCCTCGGCCTCGTGCCGCTCTCTCTCGACCAGGCGAACCCGTTCGGTCGAGGAGATCCTTCCCAGCACCGAGGCAAGTCGGGATGCCTCCGCCTCGGTCGGCGGCTGGGTGTGGAGCAGCCGACGGAGGACCGCGGGGTCGTAGATCAGCTTCGCTCGCCAGTTCTCCAGGACCCGGGCGCTGACATCTACGGTGATCCACCGCTTCGGCCGGCGTGCCAGTCCGAGAACGGTGACCATCTCCCCTCCCTTCCCCCAATAGGCGTCGACGAGGTAGACCTTCGTTCCCGGCGAGAAGTGCTTGGTGCCGCGGCGGACCTGCCCTTCGGACCCGTGGAGCCGTTCAACAACGACGTTCCCCACGACGCACCAACGGGGTTGGTCCGATACGGCTGATCCCTCAGCCCCCTGCGCCGCGTCAGGTGACCCGCGCTCGTCCACCACGACAGACAGCCTCGCGCCGCGCTCCCCGGCCAACCATGGGGTTATTCACCGGGGAGCCTGGCAGCAGGCCCGACCAAGGACGTTTGGCGTACGCCCTCCACCTCAAGACATCCGTCTTCGAAGGCGTGCCTGCAAGGCATGGCGCCCGTCTCTCCGGCCGCATCACTCTGCCGGATCTGTACGGAAAGTCGCGCCAGCTGACGGTCGCGCTTATATGCGCCTCCGAACCCTCGACGGGGCACACCGCAGGGTGGTGACGACCGTCAGCGTGGGGGTTCGACTCGGTCCGCCGAGGTGGCAGCCAGGGTGTCCAGACTCGGGGACGACCGTCGGTGAGCTCGGGCTGGTGGGCTGGCCGGCAGTGGGAGCGGGGCAACCCTCGCCGCCGTCCTCGGTGTTCCCGCCGGCAGCCCCCTGAGGAAGGGCCCCGGGCCCACAGGCGCTCGGGCCAAGGGCGCTACGGCCGGCGTCTTGCCTGAGAGCCGATCAGTAGCTCGCCCTGGCGGTGGCCCGGAGTGTCCTGCCCTCCCCTAGCGAGGGAGATTCCTTGGCCCTCCGGTCAGGTCAGGGCACTGGTCGGCGTCGACCTGGGCGAGGGCATAGAACTCCACGCTGGTTCTCTTCGTCCTGGCTCCGCCACCGTGATGTCGCAAGACATCGTGAATCCCTGAACCACGCGGCGCTCTAGCGATCACGGCCGATACTTCGTCGGACGATCCGGCGGATCGCCGCCGTGGTCGCCAGCACGGTGGCGATCAGGAAACCCCAAAATCCGGCGGAGTCGAGGGTGACGCAGCCCTTGCCGGCCAAGTCCTCGCGTTCGGGCTGCTTGGATCGGGACGACGCCGGGTGGGGCCAACGGGGCTTGGGTACGGCCCCGTGCAGTTCGAGGCCGTGCCGGCGCTGCTCTTCGAGATCGTCCGGCTCGACCGTCATGACGACAACGTATCGGTGTTGCCCTGGTCGACGACGTCAGGTCAACGCACCGGGCCGGCAGTGACCGAACTCCCATGGCGGTGATCCTTCAGGCCGGGCAGCGATCGGTCGCTACGACACGTCGACCGTCGTGAAGGCTCCTGACCTCGCCATTCCTGGTGTCCGCAATGGGTCAGTCGGTCCGCTGATATCGGCGTCCCCAGACGAGATGAGACTCGACGACGCGGCACTCGGCACCCCTTTGCTGGTTCCCTAGGCTCGCCAAATGGCTCTCAGACTGGACAACGTCGGCGTCGTCGTCGAAGACCTCGCCGGGGCGATCGAGTTCTTCCGCGAACTTGGCCTAGAGCTCGAAGGGCGAGCCATGGTCGAGGGCGAGTGGGCAGGGCGCGTCACCGGCCTGGGCGACCAACGCGTCGAGATCGCCATGATGCGCACCCCGGACGGCCACGGCCGGCTCGAACTCTCGCGCTTCCTCGCGCCGCAGGTGGTCGCCGATCACCGGAACGCCCCGGTGAACGCCCTGGGCTACCTCCGAGTGATGTTCGCAGTGGACGACATCGACGACACCCTCGACCGGCTGGTCAAGCACGGCGCGCAGCTCGTCAGCAATGACGTGGTCCAGTACGAGAACGCGTACCGGCTCTGCTACGTCCGCGGGCCTGAAGGCATTCTCATCGGGCTCGCCCAAGAACTCAGCTGAGCCTGAACTCGCCGCAGCGACGCAGCCGACCGTCTGCGCGACGCGACTCGGCGGCGATCGTTGCTGGCAGCCCCACCCGGCCGTCGATGAGCGGGGCCGCCGAGGCACCGCACGTTCGCCGCGCATCCCCAGCCCCGAACCGGCACCCCGCTGGCGGCGCGGAGGGTCGCGATCCGAGCACGCGCGAAACGAGACTCCACAGATCGCGCCCATCTAACCCGGCGCCGGTCCCTGGCCGGTCCGCCAACCGGGTGGCGGCCGTGAAGCTCAACTCGCTGGCGAAAGAGGCGGCCGGCAGGGTCACCGCACGCGTGTCGCACGGTCGGCGACCTGAATGTGGGCCAGCAGACGACGCGAACCTGCCCCCGAAGGGCGACGCATGGGGCGACCTTCGGGGGCAGGAACGTTGCGGGTTGCCGGCGTTGGTCAGCCGACGGGTTCGCGCTGCTTGACGATCGGGGCTGGCCTGGGGCGGGCGCCGTCGGCTCGTGTTCCAGGTGTTCCATCAGGTGCGCGCCTTCGACGTCGACGTTGGGCAGCAGGCGGTCGAGCCATCGGGGCAGCCACCACGCCTTGCGGTCGAACAGCGCCATCGTCGCGGGGACGACCAGCATCCGCACCACGGTGGCGTCGAGGAAGATGGCCGAGGAG